>JAAYSG010000025.1 GCA_012518435.1 Bacillota bacterium | reverse complement strand
CGGGAAATGGGCGCAAAAAAATGAGGGGTTCCACGGTAATGCACAATTAGTAAAACCTTTATAAGGGGTGAACGCCATGGCCTTGACACCACTGGATATAGAAAAGAAGGAGTTCAAGCGGACCTTCCGGGGCTACAGTGAAGTTGAAGTTGATGAATTTTTGGATCTTATAATTAATGATTATGAGGTATTATATCGGGAAAACATGGATTACAAGGATAGGAACCATCACCTTCAGGAACAGTTGGAACAGTACCAGCGCCTAGAGGAAACACTTAAAAATACTTTGCTTATGGCCCAGCAGACGGCTGAGGAAGCAAAAAGCAACGCCCACCAAGAGGTGGAACTTATTATTAAGGAGGCGCGGGATAGGGCCGCGACAATAATTGCGGAGGCCCAGGACCGTGTCCAGGAAATATTGCGGGATTTTCAAAAAACCAAGCAAGAATTGAAGGTTTTTCAAAGTAAGGTCAAGGTTCTGCTGGAGGCCCAGGTTGAAATCCTGCAGGAGTTGGGGGAGGAACTGGAATAAGCAGAACAAAACACCCTAAGTGTTGTCGCCGGGGGTTCATTATGTTATAATGAAGCAGTCAGAAAGACCCATAGAAACAGAGGTGAAAAAGATGAAAAAGGGCATTCATCCGGAATATCATCGTACCAAAATATCTTGTGCCTGTGGTGCTAGCTTTGATACAGGATCCACCAAAAAGGATCTCAGGGTTGAAATCTGCTCCCGCTGTCACCCCCTCTTTACCGGTCAGCAAAAAATTGTCGACAGTGGCGGAAGGGTAGATAGGTTTCGGCGAAAGTATGGCCTATCGGAATAATGTTTTCTTGGTGGGGATTTGGTTTTCTTTCTGGGGAAGACTTCCATATCCCTTAGCGGCTAAAATAGGGTATTTACCACAGGGGGGAAGAAATTTTTATTCCTCCTTTTTTCACTGCCCATGGTGCCCTGGGGGATAAGGTGGGATTAGGTTAGTCCAATGCCGGGAGGGGGGCTAGGTTGTGGGTAAGAGACACTATGGTGGGCAGGCGGTAATTGAAGGTGTTATGATGCGGGGTAGGGAAACGGCGGCGGTGGCAATTCGCAAGCCAAACCAGGAAATTGTTGTGCATAAATTGGCTGTTTACCCAGCAGCCAAGCGCTGGCCCATCTTGAGGTTGCCCATTTTACGCGGAATGCTATCATTGATTGAGTCCTTGGCCATTGGCCTGAGTGCCTTAACCTATTCTGCCAATCAAGTGGCGGAAGAGGAAGGGGAAAAACTTACCGGTAAAGAGATGGCCTTTTCCCTGGCCCTGGCCTTGCTGGTGGGAGTTGGTCTTTTTATTGTACTCCCGACGGTTTTAATGCGTCTTTTTGGTTATCGGGAGGTGGAAGGTCTCGGGGTAATATATATGAACCTCTTGGAGGGTGGAATTCGTATTGGCATTTTCCTGTTGTATATAATAGGAATATCCCTACTTAAGGATGTACAGCGCTTTTTCCAATATCACGGTGCTGAGCACAAAGTTATTCATGCTTATGAAGCTGGTAAACCGCTCAAGGCGGAGGAGATTCTATCCATGAGCCCTCTACATCCCCGCTGTGGGACAGCCTTTTTGTTGTATGTCATGGTTGTTAGTATATTGGTATTTTCCTTTCTGGGTTGGCAAAATATGCTTACGCGGATAATAACACGCCTGGCACTTTTACCCCTTGTGGCTGGGTTAGCCTATGAATTGATACGTTTTGGCGGCAGTATGAAGTCGCCCCTTCTGGGCATACTTTTGGCGCCGGGGCTTTTGTTGCAACGCTTAACTACTAGAGAACCTGATTCCCTGCAAGTTGAAGTGGCAGTTAAAGCATTGGAAATGGTACTGGCTGAGGAGGAATAACACTCAGATGGGTATACTTTTTGACCTATTTTATACCTTTTTCAAGATTGGTCTTTTCACCATTGGTGGTGGTTATGCCATGATACCCTTAATAGAGGAAGAGGTTGTTGAAATTCATACCTGGCTTTCCCTAGAGGAGTTTATGGATGTCTTGGCAATAGCGGAGATGACCCCCGGGCCCATTGCCGTTAATACGGCTACCTTTGTTGGTTATCGCCTGGCTAAAATCCCCGGCGCCTTAGTTGGCACCCTGGGAGTAATTTTGCCTTCTTTGCTTATTATTACTATTATTGCAGCCCTATTTGCCCAAACCAATGTGGCTGAGATTCCCCGGGTTAAAGGGGCGTTTTTGGCCCTCCGTCCCGCTGTCATTGGCTTAATAGCATCGGCGGTTTTTAAATTGGGGAGCAAGGGAATTATTGACTTGCGGACGGGGATAATTACTGTAATTGTCTTTGCTATATTTACCTTTAGCAATATTCATCCCATTTATGTTCTTCTCCTTACGGGGACCCTTGGGGCATTGTTTTTTGTCTAAAGGGCATAAGTGATTCGGGGTATTCCCGCCTTCTTCCCCCTGTTCTGGGGCTGGGGTAATGGTGTTCCCTTATTTTTTAAAAGTGTGCTGGGCAGTTATGATTTGGTTAGGGGTGATTGCTAATGTTGGAAAAACTTGCTGAAGTGGAGGTGCGCTATAAGGAACTGAGCCACCTAATGGCAGACCCGGATATTATTGCCAACCAAACGGAATGGCAAAAACATGCTAAGGAGCATGCGGCCCTTCAGGAAATAGTTAACACCTTTCGGCTCTATAAGGATGTTCTGGCGGAGTTGGAGGACAACCAAGAACTACTTGGGGATGAACTGGAGCCTGAATTTCGCCAGTTGGTGGAAGAGGAGCTGGAAGATTTGCTGGAAAGGAAGGAACGCCTTGAGGAGGAACTCCAACTTCTACTTTTGCCCCAGGATCCCAATGATGAGAAAAATGTGATTGTGGAAATTCGTTCCGGGGCGGGTGGGGATGAGGCGGCCCTCTTTGCCGGTGACCTTTACCGTATGTACTCTCGCTATGCTGAGTCCCGGCGGTGGAAAACAGATGTTATCGAGGCCCATCCCACGGATATCGGTGGTTTTAAGGAAATTATCTTTGTTTTGGAGGGCAAAGGAGCCTATAGTCGCCTTAAGTATGAAAGTGGTGTGCATCGGGTGCAGCGTATCCCCACTACAGAGTCTGGGGGTAGAATTCACACCTCAACGGTGACGGTGGCCGTCCTTCCGGAGGCGGAGGAAGTGGAGGTGGAGATTAACCCCAATGAACTGCGCATAGATACCTTTTGTTCCAGTGGCCCCGGGGGCCAAAGTGTAAATACCACCTATTCGGCCGTGCGTATCACCCACCTACCAACTGGGTTGGTGGTCTCTTGCCAGGATGAAAAATCCCAGCATAAAAATCGGGACAAGGCAATGCGGGTGCTCAGGGCCCGGCTTTTTGACAAGGCCTTGGAGGATCAAAGGGCTGAGGTAGATGAGGCCCGGCGGGATCAGGTGGGGACAGGGGACAGAAGTGAACGTATCCGCACCTATAACTTTCCCCAGGGTAGGGTTACAGACCATCGTGTTGGCCTTACCCTCCATAAATTGGACCAGGTTCTAAATGGCTCCCTGGATGAGCTTATTGATGCCCTCATAATGGATGATCAGGCGGAAAGACTAAAGGTGGGGTGAGGATGGCGACGCGGCTGGAAGCCCTAAGGTTGGGCAAGGAAATTCTAAAAACCGATGGTGCTCGTAGGGATGCGGAGATTTTATTAAGGCACCTTTTGCAAGAAAGCCGGGCCGAATTTTATCGCAAGATGGATAAAGGGGTACCGGCTTTAGTATTGTTCCACTACCGCCACCTTTTAACCCGCCGGGCTGCGGGCTGTCCCATCCAATATCTTACCGGCTCTAGGGAGTTTATGGGCCTTGACTTTCATGTTAATGAGAATGTTCTTATACCACGCCCGGAGACGGAGATTCTGGTGGAGCTGGCGCTAAAGTTGCTGCAGGAGGAAATAAAGCCAGCAAAGTACGGGGATAAATTGTTACCGCCGACCATTGTCGATTTGGGAACAGGTAGCGGGGCAATTGCTGTGAGCCTGGCCAAAGGACTGACCAAGGGCAAAATTTATGCCCTTGATGTTTCTCCGGCGGCCCTTTTAGTGGCCAAAAAAAATGCCAGGCTCCATGGGGTATTGGATCGTATTATCTTTATGAATGGTGACTTTTTATCTCCCTTAAATAAGGAATTGCGGTGCCCCCAGGTGGATCTTTTACTTTCGAACCCTCCTTATATCCCCACCGGGGAGTTGGCCCATTTACCCAGGGAAGTGGGATATTTTGAACCCCGCATTGCTTTGGATGGAGGCCGGGATGGTTTGGATTTTTACCGTCGCCTTGCCCTGGAGGTTCCCAATTATTTGCGCCGGGAAGGCTGGCTTGTGGTTGAGATAGGGCAGGGTCAGGAGGGGCGGGTTCAGGAAATATTGGCCACGGCTGAAATCTTTACATCCCTTCAGGTTCTGCCCGATTTGGCTGGGATACCCCGGGTTGTGGCGGCAAAAAGGGCGGGAAAAGCATAATTTCTTTCCTTGGAAAGGGATTTTGGGAGCAATACACTTATAAAATCTTCCCCATGGTTATAATAGGGTAAAGGTACTTAGGATAGGGATCATTGGCCACCTTGTCAATGTTACAGACCCATCGGGGGAATAGTGTTGCCTAGGGGCGACTAGCGACAAGAATTAAGATAATTCCCAGTAATAGTAACCCTATTTTACCCGGGGTGATACGCCCCAAAAGGCCCACAAAGCCCAAAGCGCTGACCAGAAGGAAGATTAAAGGGCCCAAAAGCCCCAGCAAGGCGTTAATTTGGAAAGCTGTATCGATTTTTTTGTAAGCCAACATTAGAAAGGCCCCGGTCATTTCGAAGCTACCGGCCAGGAGCCGGGTAAGGGCCATGATAAAAACAAGTTTGTCTTCTGAATCCATTTTGTTCCCTCCCATGGGACAATGGTGATCTTTGCTTTATTTATATTCGAGGGAAAATGAAAATAAACCTGGGCCAAGCGGGGCGGTAAAAAAGCCCTGCGCTGGTGGCGGAATATTTCTGTACCTTGGCTTCCAAAAATAGGCGCTGGTCCTCCCTGATTCCAGTTCATAAACTTGTTTACAGGGGAAATAAAATTAACTTTGTGGCAGGTATTATTGGCTTCTTTGTTGAATATTCTACCATTTGGAAGTATTCCTTTCACTGCCATAATGTGAAGTGTCTAAGGAAAGCCGGGGGAAAATATATCAGCGAAGGGGGGCGGAAATTCCTTTTCCGGTCTGAAGGGAAGGGATATTACCTAGAGGCGGAAGACGGTTGCGGTATCATCACGGGAGGGTTTGCTGCTGCCGGAAGAAGGGGAAGAAGGGTGGGCAAATCCTGTGTGCAGTGATAATAATTTGAGACGGAATTGAGGTGCTGTTCATTGCAAAACAGGAAAGTGGATATTGTGGTGGTTGGTGGTGGACCGGCCGGAATGAGTGCTGCCATATCGGCCTGGGAACAGGGTGTGCGCGATGTTCTAATTATAGAACGCGATGATGAGCTGGGAGGCATATTGAATCAGTGCATACACCCGGGTTTTGGCCTCCATCTTTTTAAAAAGGAAATGACGGGTCCTGAATATGCAGAGTACTTCATCAACAAGGTCAAGGAATGTAATGGTATTTCTACCCTCATGGATACAATGGTCTTGGATATAACGACGGACCGCAGGCTAGTTGCTTTAAACCGTACTGAGGGTCTGGTGGAGATAGAGGCAGGTGCCATTATTTTGGCCATGGGCTGCCGGGAACGACCCCGGGGGGGAATACCGGGCATGCGTCCCGCGGGGATTTACACCGCGGGCTTGGCCCAGCGCTTGATGAACATTGAAGGTTTTTTGCCCGGCAAGGAAATTGTCATGCTGGGATCGGGGGATATCGGCTTGATCATGGCCCGGCGAATGACCTTGGAGGGAGCAAAGGTAAAGGCAGTCCTTGCCCGGCGCCCCTACGCCTCGGGCTTGAAACGAAATGTTGCCCAGTGTCTTGATGACTATGACATACCTCTTTTGGTGAGGCATAATATTATAGCCATCCATGGGGAGGAACGGGTTACTGGCGTAACCATCTGTCGTCTTGATGAAAAGGGGAAACCCATGCTGGAAACGGCTGAGTTTGTCCCTTGTGATACTGTTCTCCTTTCCCTGGGTTTGATTCCGGAAACAGAACTTTGCCGTTTCGCTGATATAGAACTTGATCCGGTAACTAATGGGCCAGTTGTCAATGAAAACATGATGACAAAGGTCCCCGGTATTTTTGGCTGTGGTAATGTGGTGCATGTCCACGATGTGGTGGATTTTGTGACCATGGAGGGTGAAAAGGCTGGTGTGGGTGCTGCCCGCTATATCCTCCAGGGTCCTGCAGAAGCCAAGCGGATCCATTTTCATAGTGGGCGAAATGTGCGCTATGTCGTGCCACAAATGGCTGACCCTGCGGCTGAAGAGGGGGTAACTGTTTCCTTTCGGGTTAGTAATATAGAAAGGAATGTCCGGGCTAATATTTCGGTAGATGGTAAGAGGTTGAAGAGTCGAAGATTTCGCATTGTACTGCCCAGTGAAATGATAAGGATTGATTTGGACCCGGAGACACTTTCCACAATAGCCCCGGGATCTGAAATTGAAGTCGCCGTGGAAGGGGAGGCGGTCTAGGTGAAGAGGGAAAAGAAAGAAATCACCTGCATTGTATGTCCTGTCGGTTGCCTAATGGAGGTAATTATGGAGGATGGCAAGGTGGTCGAGGTCACGGGTAATGAATGTAGGCGGGGTGTTGATTACGCCCACCAAGAGGCTACAATGCCCAAGCGGACCCTGGCCACTACTGTGAGGGTTAAGGGGGGGATTCTTCCCCTGGCACCCGTTAAGACCCATGTGCCTGTTCCTAAGAAAAAAATAAGGGCTATTACGGAATTGCTAGCCAAGGTTGAAGTGGAGGCACCAATTAAAATAAATGAGGTGATTGTCGCCGATGTCTTGGGCACTGGGGCTGATATTATTGCCACCAGGAGTATCCCCGCCAAGGCCGCAGGTGCTGTTAGTTGACTTTTGCCCAAAGTGAAATGGGAAAAGGCCGCATCCAAATGTTAATTTGACTTGGGATACGGCCTTTTTGTAGGTGGCAAAGCAGGGGATTTTAATTATCCTTGCCGGTACTATTCGATTATATCGACGTTACTGGCCTGGGGCCCTTTGGGACCCTCAGTTATTTCAAAGGAAACCCTTTGACCTTCTTCCAAAGTTTTGAAACCTTCACCGTTTATAGCGGAGAAGTGAACAAAAACATCGTCTAATTCGTTTTCCCGCTGGATAAAACCAAACCCTTTTTCCGCATTAAACCACTTCACGACACCTATTTCCAACAAAAAAATGCCTCCTTCACTTTTATTATCCACAGTATGCCCCTACCGCTCCATTATATACCAGCTTGGGGTCCAATAGTAGGTTGGTCCCACCTTGTGGGGGAATAATTTATTCTTGTCTTGGCAATTTATGCCCACCGGAAGGAAGAAGGAACAACTGGGCTGAATTAAGTAGGGAATTGTTTTTAAAATAAAAGATGAGTGGGGGGAATGGGATGTCTTTTGGTAAGGGCTATGTTCAGGTTTATACAGGTAATGGCAAGGGCAAGACAACGGCTGCCATTGGTCTGGCCCTCCGGGCCTTGGGAGCAGGCAAAAGGGTTCTTTTTCTACAGTTTATGAAGGATAGGGCTTATAGTGAGCATAATATCCTACCCCATGTGTCACCCGATATTACACTGGACACCCTGGGAAAACCTTTTTTTGTGGCCCGGGAAGGTGATATAGACAAGGAGAGCCGGGAAAAATGGGGGGATAAGATAGTGATATTCCCACCGGGTCAGCCTCCCCGGGAATACGTTGATCTTCTTGCCGGGGGGCTTGAAATGGCCCGGCGGGCCCTGACTGCCGGTGATTATGATCTAATAGTACTGGATGAAATAAATGTGGCCATGCATTATGACCTGCTTGCAACCGCTGATGTTTTGGCGGCATTGAGGGGGAAAAAAGATGGGGTGGAGGTTGTTTTAACGGGCCGGAATGCACCGGCGGAAATTATTGAATATGCCGATTTGGTAACAGAAATGCGGGAAGTGAAACACTATTATGAGCAGGGTATTAATGCCCGGAGGGGTATTGAAAGTTAGGGAGTAGGCGCAATACACCATATATCTCCAACAAGATAAATTTGCCAAGGACTGGCAAAGGGGGCACAGCAATGATACGTTCCGGGAAGGATATGGTTCAGGAAGTTAGGGAGAGGATGCAAGATGGGAAGGGGCAGGTGGAGATGACCCATATATTTACCCAGGATGAATTGGGCAGTAAGATCCGCCTCTGCGCCCGCATTAGTATCCCCCCCGGGGGGTCCATAGGTTATCATCCCCATCTTGGGGAGGAGGAAATCTATTACATCCTCCGGGGTGAAGCTATCGTTAATGACAATGGTGATGTCTGCAAGCTTGGGCCCGGTGATGCCGTCTTGACCGGTGGGGGTGCCAGCCATTCCATTGAAAACAGCGGTAAGGAAAACCTGGAGTTTATTGCTGTCATATCCCTTTTTTCCTAGGCAATACCTCCATCCGAAAAACAATTTTACTCATAATTTTGCCCGGAAGCTAGCATGCTAACTATAATCTGCAATAATTTTTCGGAGGAGGGAAAGCATGGCTGAGTATATTGCCGAGATTGATCAGTATGGTAATGTTAATCTTCCCCTGGGGATAAGGGAAAAACTTGAGGTGCAGGAAGGTGATAATTTAATTTTCCGTGCTAAAGAGGGAAAGATAGAGGTGGAAAAATTCCCACTGAATATTTATGAAAACGAGGATATACTAACATTGGTAGAATAGTTGAAATCCGGCAATTTTTGGGGTACCATAGATGGGGAGCCGGGAAGGACAATATTAAATATGGGGGGATGATCACATGAGACTTTATGTTGATCAGGACCTATGTATTGCCTGTGGGCTGTGTATTGACATATGCCCAACCGTATTTGACTGGAATGAAGATGGAAATGCGGAAGCCATTGTGGAAGAAGTTCCGGAAGATGTGGAGGAGGAAGCACGGGAAGCCATGGATAGTTGCCCGGTGGACGCCATTCAGGAAGTGGAGTAAGGGGCAAGATATGTTGGAAGGCCGCCGGATGAGGCGGCCTCTGCTTTAGTTGTTTCTTCGGTGAAGGCATCAATACTTCCATTCTTCCAGGACCTGAGCCATTTCCCAAAACATGGATTCATATTTACTGCTTATGAGGAAGGCTTCCTTCATTGCCTTCTTTTCTTTGGCACCGGCATTCTGGGCATATTTTTCTGTCAGCTTTTTGCTCCATTTCACCAGCTTGGCAAATTCCGCCGAGGAATACATTTCTATCCAGGCCCGGTAAGGGTTGTTTTCACTGGTATCGCCAACGGTCCGCAATCTGGTGCCTATCTCATAAAAACCCCAAAAGCAAGGCAATAGGGCGGCGATGGTAACTCCCACCGTTTCCATGGCACCTGTCCTCACTAAAAAATCTGTGTATCCCTGGCATGTGGGCGATTTTTCCGGGGTATCTAGTTCTGACACATCTAGGCCAAATTGGGAACAGTAATTCCGATGAAGGGCCATTTCAGTGTTGAGGACTCCATCCACCAGCTTGGCAAAATCTTGCATATCGGCCAATTCCCGGGCTTTAGCACCTGCCAAGGCAAAAACTCGGGCGTAGTCCCGCAAATATACATAATCCTGTTTGATCCAGTATATGTATTTTTCCCTATCAAGGGAACCATCGCCGATGCCGGTTATAAAGGGGTGGCTATGCCAGTTGTCCCAGATATCCCGGGCATAATAGCGCAATTCATCGCAGAAACTCACATCATTCACCTCCCTTCAAACAATGGTGGGACATTTTGATTACCTTAGGTGGTTAGATGCTGTACCGGAGTAGGCAGCTGGGCGCTCCCAGAAGGGGAAGGCGTGTTTTAGCATGGGCTACAACGGCTGGGTCCCCATTGCCCCGGGAGATAAGGGAAATACAATTTTATGGTGAAAAAATGGGCACCTTAGCCCCTGCTGGTCTAGTGCCCATCGGTTTAAAAATTATACATCCCTCCGCTGGCATTACCCAGATCAGGTACTGTGGGTCTGAACCTCTTTAGGCTCACTCTCAGCCGTTACCTGGCTCCCCATGTCATATATTATTAACTGAATTGTCTTTGAACCCAATTAAAAACTTATCACACTGGGTTAGGGCTGTCAAGGGTCTAGGGGGCAAATATTATTGGAAAGGGGATTTTGATGAAAAAAATATTTCAGGGGAAGGAAATGGAACTTGGTGTATCCAAGTTGGCTTCAATGCTCAAGGAGGCCAATAAAACAGTAATTCTCACCGGTGCTGGTATGGATACGGAAAGTAATATCCCGGACTTTCGCAGCAAAAATGGTTGGTGGCGGCAGATTGACCCTCGTCTGGTGGCAAGCACAAATAGTCTTTATAATGATTATTCTACCTTCCATGAATTTTACCTCCTCCGCATTAAGTTGTTAGAGGGGATTATGCCCCACAGGGGACATTATGTTTTGGCGGACTTGGAAAAGGCGGGACTGCTGGAGAGTATCATTACACAGAATGTGGCTGGTTTACATACACTGGCGGGCAATAAGAATGTGTACGAACTCCACGGAAATATTAGAAGCATAAGATGTGATAAATGTGGGGAGGGGGCAAAGATTGAGGATTTCTTTGCGGGAAAGGACTGCCGGGCCTGTGGACAAAGGGCCCTAAGGCCCAATGTCGTTTTATTTGGTGAGGCATTGCCCCCCAAGGTCTGGGAGGCCGCTTTAGCCGATATCGAGTCCTGTGATTTACTGCTTGTGATAGGAACCAGCCTGGAGGTTTATCCGGTAAACCAGCTTCCATTATGGACCAGGGGGAAGACGGTCCTCATCAATAATGAAGACCGGGGTGCCGGTTATTCCTTCGATCTAAAGATTATTGGTAGGGCGGGGGAAGTTTTAGGGAACCTAAGTAAAGCCCTTGCGTCCTTATAGGAGACTACGATCATGGCCATTAGCAAACCAGTAAAATGCCTTGGGGGAGGAATGAACTTGTTGCAAAAATCAACCAGCCATCGGAATATAATCATTTGCTTGACGGTATTACTATTCATATCCCTTCTGGGAGAACCTGTGTCCAGCGCTTCACCTCGGGTACAACTTGGCAATGAAGTGCTGCTGAGCAAGTACCGCCATCTTTTGGCGGGAAAAAGGGTAGGGTTAGTTACTAACCAAACCGGTGTGGATGGCCTGGGGCGCAGTTTGATTGATATCCTCTTCTATGATAAGGATATCAATCTCCGGGCTCTTTATGGTCCCGAGCATGGGATTGATGGCAAGGCCGCTGCTGGGGAATATGTCCCCTCTTATATCCATGAGGAGTATCATCTTCCGGTGTACAGTCTTTATGGGGCCACCAGGATGCCCACGCCAGAAATGTTGGCTCCCATTGATGTCCTACTCTTTGATATTCAGGATATTGGTGCCCGCACCTATACATACATGTCAACCTTAAATTACTGTCTTGTCGCCGCCCAAAGATGTGGCAAAAGGGTTATTGTCTTGGATAGGCCCAACCCCGTGGGGGGAACAATTGTTGAGGGGCCGGTAATGGAAGATAGGTTCATTAGCTTTGTGGGAGTTGACAACCTTCCCATGGCCCATGGGATGACTGCCGGGGAGCTGGCGGTCTTCTTCAACCGAAAAATTGGGGCGGACCTAGTTGTAATTCCCATGAAAGGTTATACACGGGATATGACCTTTTTAGATACGGGATTACCCTTTGTGCAAACCTCCCCCAATATTCCTGATCTAACTTCTGCCCTTTGCTATATGGCAACGGGCTTGGGTGAGGGGACAGGGGTGGGGCAGCGGGATCAGTTTAAGTGGGTTGGTGGAAATGGAATTGATTCGGAAAGGTTTGCCCACCTATTGAATAACTCCGGATTGGAAGGGGTGAAATATATTCCTGCTCCCCGGGGCAATGCAGGTGGTGTAAGACTGGAAATTACTGATCCCCGCACCTTTAACCCCGCCCGTTCTGGTTTTTATGCCCTGGCTTACGCTAAACAGCTGAAAAAGGATTTTAAAATCCCTAAAAGCGGAACAAGGCTTGTTATGTTTGATAAAATAATGGGTACTGATAAAATCGGCTTGTACCTTGAGCAAAACCTAGACCCTCAAGAAATAGAAAAAAGATATCAGCCCCAGTTGGAAAGGTTTAAGGAAGAAAGGGAAAAATATCTCCTCTATGCCCCTTCCTCGCCGGAAAAGGGTCAGGGCAAAAAACAGGTTGCAATCTATGTCGATGGTATACCTATAATATTTGATGTGGCGCCCTATATAAATTCCGCCGGTCGTACCATGGTTCCGGTGCGCTTCATTGCGGAAACACTTGGTGCGGATGTTAGTTGGGATGGACTGGGTCGGAAGGTTTATATTTCTAGGGGGGATAGGGAGATTATCCTGACCATTGATCAGCGGGGGGCCTTGGTAAATAATAAGGCCTATCTGATGGATACCACGGCGGTTATTAATAATGGCCGAACAATGGTGCCCTTGCGTTACCTTGGTGAACTGTTGGGAGTTGGGGTAAAGTGGCAGGAAGAACTGTGGCGGGTGGATGTGTATAGGGAATAAAAAAGCAAAAGGTTTTACATAGTTTCCATGCTTTACGGGGCATTCTAACAGTGGAGGTGATGAAGATGGCTAATGGGAAACAACAAATTATGTGCAGTGTTGATAGCTGTCATTATTGGGAATCTGGCAATCACTGCGGCGCTGATATGATTATGGTGACCGCGGACAGCATGGCCGACCCCGCCCCCGACACTATCGATGCACCCCAGGCCTCAATTATGCCAGCCACGCCAGCGGAGCATTGCATGGAAACATGTTGCAAGACCTTTACCCTTAAGGGTTCTGGCAAAGAGCGGATGGATGGTGTTATTAAATCTTAAATCCCTGTACTTCGGGAAAAGGATTAGCACGGTGTGGTTTGAGTGATACAAAAAACGGCCCTAGGCGGGAATGCCTGGCCGTTTTTTGTCCGGTGTTTGTTGGAGGGGTAAAGGCAATGGAATTATAAAAAACCGACCTTTGGGGTTCTTGCTGTTGTTGTTTTTCCCCCAGGCAAAAATTGTTGTGAGAAGGAGTTGGGGCTGTATGAGGGAACAAATTGCTTGGCTACAGAGTCCCTAGGGGGAGGAGAAAAAATGAAGGGAGTGTGGGAGAGGATGGGTAAAAGGTTTTTTGTAATATTAGTGTCACTTTTACTTTTACTAGTTTTTGTTGTATCGGTTCAGGCCCAGCAAGAAGTAGTAAAGGTTGTTTTGGATGGGGTAGAATTGGAATTTACAGTGGCACCACTTATTAAAGAGGGACGGCTAATGGTTCCCATACGGGATCTTGTCCGGGGGTTTGGTGCAGATGTAAGCTGGGATGAGGAAAATAGGACCGTGTTTATTAGAACCGGGGGGGAGAAGGTGGAATTTCGGTCGGGTTTTTACAGACCGGATAAAGGTAGCCTGCCAAAGGAAATACGGGATTGGATCGACTATTCCCGGGAAGTGCCGGCAGTACAAGAAAAACACCATAATGGCCATAGGTATGTTTTAATTACCGAGGGAATGAAACCAACGGGTGGTTATAGTGTGGAGGTGACGAAGGTTGTGGAGGGGGGTGCTGAGTTGGAAATCCTAATTAGCTCATCTGAACCAAAGGAAGGTCAAATGGTAACCCAGGCCCTTACTTATCCCCATGATTTGATTATCCTAGAAAATGAAGATCTCCCCCTACGTTTTACTGACATCCGTGATCCCGACAGGCATTTTATGAGACTCTTGGGCCCGGGGACAATCGACAGGCCCCTTGTCGCATCTTCGGAATGGATTAAGGTGTTTAGTCCCCTTCCGGGAGAGGAAGTCAAGGATAGGATAAGGCTGACGGGAATAGCCAGTGTTTTCGAAGGGACCGTCAGCTATGAACTATTAACAAAAGGGGACCAGGTGTTAGAACGGGGTTTTATCACGGCGGCAATGTTGGACTGGGGTTATTTTGAAAGGACAATACACCTTGCAGTGGATACGGAGCTGGATGGGCTGACCTTGCAACTATATAGTGAAAGCGCTAAAGATGGCTCAAAAGCGTATATGGTGGAAATACCCCTGAGCCCAAGATAGAATAGTTTTAGTGGGCCCGGCGAAGGGGCTGGGCCCACTAAAATTTCAGGGGTTTGTTAGCTTTGCCAGCCCCTTGATGGTATCCGGGGTAAGAGTAGAAATATGATCGAAGATTTTTACCTTCAATGTTCCTGGGCCTTTCGGGCCACCGGGGGAATGATAGGCGGTTTCACCGGCTATCCCCATGGCCAGTACTCCCCCCAGGGCAGCGGCCAGATAATTATCGGTAACGGCGGCAAAGGCGGCAATTAAGGAGGAAATCATGCAGCCTGTTCCGGTAATTTGTGTTAACATTTTGTGGCCATTGGCGGTGCAATATACCTTGTTTCCGGCGGAAATAAGATCCTTTTCGCCAGTTATCACCACTACGCATCCTAATTGTGCCGCCAGCTCCCGGGCTATTTTATCATTATTCTCCCCAGTGATTGTGGAATCTACGCCCTTGATGTTTGTGTTTGCCCCAGCTAAAAAACCGATTTCTGCCGCGTTTCCCCTTATCACGGCCAATTTTACCGTCTTTAAAATATTGGAAACCGCCATCCGTCTCAATTGGGTAAATCCGGCCCCGACGGGATCAAGAATAACGGGCACACCAAATTCATTTGCTTTTTTACCCGCCAAAAGCATGGATTCTATGGAGGCTAGGGTTGGGGTACCGATGTTTAAAAGCAAAGCCGCCGCCTTTGCGGCAATCTCTTCCACTTCGGCCTTGTCAATTGCCATGATGGGGGAGGCGCCTATGGCCAGGGTGATATTGGCGCAATCGTTTATGGTGACATAGTTGGTGATGTGGTGTATCAAGGGTTTCTTTTCCCTTATTAGGGGCACCAGTGCCGCTGCCGTTTCAAGGACTTCCATTTAATATCATCTCCAGCACTAAAATTGGTCTGGCGCAGGTAAACTAGCCTCCGCCCCGCTTGTTTATATGTTTCCCTTAGAGTTTACCCCCACCAAGTTAAGGCTGGTTAAGGCCTTTAATAGTAGATTGGCGATTATGGTGCCGCCAATGGTACTGGTCATAAAGGGTACCACATAAAAGAAGATGGCCGTCTCCTGGCCCATGACTAGCTTTATAAGGGGATAGCAGGCTATGGCCCCCAAAATGCCGGTTCCAAAAACCTCCCCCAGGGAGGCCAGTAGCTGGCTACCACTCCTTTGGTATATTAGGCCAGCCAATAAGGCACCGAACATGCTACCGGGAAATGCCAAAAGGGAACCGGTCCCAAGGATATTCCTTAAGAGGGAAGTTACAAAGGCAGTGGCAAGGGCATACCAGGGCCCCAGCATGATAGCCGATAATACGTTTACCGTGTGTTGAATGGGAAAGCATTTGGAGGCACCTACCGGTATATAAAAGACATGACCTGTTAGGGTAGCAATTGCAATAAGTAGGGCCGCCCAGGTTAACTTTTGTGTTTTCACTTGCCATCAATCCTCCTTTATATTGCCTCTTACACTTGCATTTGGCAACGGGTAGCCACAGAGGTCAAAATAGTAACGGTGCAATTATTAAGCCTTTCCCAGCAAAATGAGGCAAATGCCGGTAGTAAATCACCCCCAGAGTATGTTCCGCCGGGAATGCCCAGAAAAAAACAGCCCCCCGTTTCCGGAGAGCTAGACCGTAGTAGGGATCTTCCACCCCTTGGTCGAAATATGCTAAGAGTACTTATTTAGGGTTAAAATCCCTCCGCTGGCATTACCCAGATCAGGTTCTTAGGGTCTGAACCGGTTGGTTCACTCTCAGCCATGATTTCGGCTCCCCGTAGGATTTTTATCTTGCCATGGGCTTTTCCCTAGTTAACGGTACCACATCCATACCGCCCATGTCAAGAAAAATTGTCACTGCAAAAATTTATTTCCCGGTGGTGTAGACCCCACCGAGGATGGTTGGGGGGGAAATGGCCAGAAACTTGATCTTGCCTCTAAGGACGGTTACAATAGAGGAAACTGGAAATCGGGGAAAAATTAACTGCCAATTTTAGAAAGGGGTTTTATCGCATGGGGAAAAAGGTGCCCAGTAGGGAAGATGCCTATGCACTCTTGACTAGGTATATGAAGAATGAGAACCTGCTCAAACATTCCCTGGCTGTGGAAGCAGTCATGACCCATTTTGCCGAAAAATTAGATCCGGAAAATAGGGAAAAATGGAGGGTTATTGGTCTAGTCCACGATTTGGACTATGAAATGTACCCAGAAGAACACTGCAAAAAAGTAAGGGAAATATTGACTGAAGAAAATTGGCCCGAAGACTATATCCGGGCTATTGAAAGTCATGGCTGGAACATTTGTACCGATGTTAAACCGGTGGAGACCATGGAAAAAGTTCTATATACAATTGATGAATTGACTGGTTTAATAGTGGCAACGGTCCTTATGCGTCCTAGCAAGAGTATCCTGGATTTAAAGGTTAAATCCTTGCGGAAAAAATGGAAACAAAAAAGTTTTGCTGCGGGGGTCAATAGAGAGGTTATTGCCGCGGGAGCGGAAATGCTGGGGATGGAACTCAACGAAATATTTGCGGAAACCATTGCTGGCATGCAAAAGGCGGCCCAGGAGTTGGGCTTGGAAGGAAATGCCTAGGGGTTTAATCCTGCCGCAGGGGGACGGGGTCCTGGGGGTTTACAATTTGCTGTGCAGGTAATCAACAAAAAGGCCGGTTCCATACCCCGGCCTTTCTCTCTTTAGTCTCGTTGCCCGTACTTGTGCAAGAAGTGTTCCCGCTCCTCTTTGACGTCCTCCTTTGGTATTTCCACCGCACCACCAACCAATTGGGTCCCAATGTATACCTTGGCTGCCTTTTCAACAACCCGGGCAACAGTCATCGCCTCTGGCAACGATCTGCCACAGGCCACTGGTCCATGGTTGGCCAGAAGGAGGGCAAACTTCTTGGGGCCAAGGGCCTTGCAGGCGGCTTCTCCCAACTGCAAGTGCCTGCGTCCAGCCACATAGGGTGTCACATCCACACCTCCACCGACAATTTGCACCAGGTCTTCCAAAAGGGGAGGAATTGCCCTTTGGGCAGCACATAGGACGCTGGCATGGGGGGAATGGCTGTGAACGATGGCCTTTATATCATCCCGATTTTTGTAGATTAGTCGGTGCATATGAACTTCTGAGGAAGGTTTGCGGTGTCCGGACAGTATATTACCCTTCAGATCGACCAGCACCAGGTCCTCCGTTTTTGTTAAAAAGTAATCCAAGCCACTGGGTGTGATTAAAAAGGCCTTGGGTTGCTCCGGGATTCTTATGGAGATATTGCCCCAGGTTCCAACTATCAGCCCTTCCTCCACCATTTCTTGACAGGCAACTATGATCTTTTTCCTTAAATTTGGATATTCCCTTGTCACGATCCCTTGTTTTCCCGGCTGCGCATTGTTTTGGGGCTGGGTGCTTTGACAACAAATAATTCTGTAACCTCCTCCCCGGCATTGTAAACATTCATTTTAGTTTTATAGGGAATGTTCAGTATGCTGCCGGCGGGGTGGGAGTTTGCTTCTTCTTCATTTAGTTTTAGGGTAATTTGTCCCCGCACAACGATCATATAGACATGGGAATCTGAGTAGTGCTCCGGCAGCCCTTCCCCCTTGGGTAAGACCATATGATTGATGGCCACATTATCATCCGCCAAAATTCTTTCAATACATTTCTTGTTGGTTAAGGTAAAGGGATAATTCTTTTCTACCATTTTGCCCTCACTCCTTATAGTGATTTCTGGATAATATTCGCCGACAATCCCGTCAAGTCCTTCCCCGGGTTGGGGTGGGTAAACCATTTGTTATTATAATTGCCTCCTCCCCGCAATATTAACAAAAACTTGGCTAATGGCCAGTAGCCCATGCTAGCATCTTAGGTTGGGGTGTTTTTGCCATCGGGCTGTGCCATGGTCAAATCTTAAACAAGAACCAGCGGCAGGTGCTCACCTCATATTTTAATTCATAAATTCGCTCCCTACCGTTAATTACGCTTTGGCACCTGTAAAGGAGCATCCTATTGCCGGCTAATTTCTCCTCATCTCTATGGATAATTTTATCGACCTTTATCACTTTTTTTGTTCCATCAGTACTGCTTATCCTGTATTTAAAGGGAATGGGTATCCCTTCCCGGGGATGGGTTGCTATCATGTCAATGGGTTTCATGAGGACTTTCATTTCCCGCACCTCCTGAGGTTCATTATAGGTTCATGGCCAAGGGTTTCATTATGTAAGCCCGGGCTCATGCCAATTTCCTTGGCCCTTTATGGGGTTAGGCATTGTTTGGGAACCCCTCAGAGAATACTTGACATCAGGGGATAATCTTCTTCCCCTACTCCCCCCGTAAGGGGTTTTATGCCGGAATGGAGGAAAACCGCCCGCATAATTATATTAGACCCATACTTAACCCTCATCTTATCAACCACTGTATCAAGGGCCCTTTGTCTGTACAAATCCCCGGGGTCAAAGAGGGATAATTGCCGTGGGGTATTGTCGACAAGGCCGCCTACCCTAATTCCAAGGGCCCTTAGCGGTTCACCCTGCCACATTTCTCCAAAAAGGGCCAGGGCAGTGGTGTATATTTTGTTGGTAGAATCCGTTGGTGTGTATAGTCTGCGCTGGTGGGAGTAGGAAAAAAACTCCTGTGATTTTAAGGAGACGCCTATAACTTGGGCAAGGTAATTGCTGCTGCGCAAACGCATGGCTACCATTTCGGTGAGGGAAAGTAAAAACATATGGGCTGTTTTCCTGTCCTCCACATCAAAGGAAATGGTGGAGGAGTTGCCGATACTTTTTATGCCGGGAATATTTCCCACTGGGGAATTTTCCTTACCATTGGCATAGTTCCAAATAAGTGTTCCATGACTTTTTAGTCTCTTTTTTAGTAGTTTTGGATCGCTGTGGGCCAGATCCCCGATGGTGTAGATGCCGATGCGGTGTAGTTTGGGAACCGTTGCCCTCCCCACCATGAAGAGGTCCTCAACGGGTAAAGGCCATAACTTTGTTGGGATTTCTTCGGGAAAAAGGGTGTGCACCCTATCGGGCTTGGTAAAATTGGAGGCCATTTTGGCCAGGAGCTTATTTTCTGCTATTCCTATATTGACGGTAAAACCCAATTCCCTTTTAACCTTATCTTTGATGTGGTGGGCGACCCTTATGGGTTCGCCAAAATGCTCTTCCATCTTGGTATAGTCCATAAAGACCTCGTCAATGGAATACCTTTGAATAGAGGGGGAATATTCCCCCAGGAGTTCCAACATGGCAGCACTGGAGCGTATGTACAGGTCATAGCGTGGGGGAAAAATTAGTAGTTGGGGACATTTTAGGCGGGCTGAGTATAAGGTATCTCCTGTATTAATTTGATATTTTTTTGTTGGTATGGATTTGGCCAGTACTATTCCCCGTCTTTTTTCGGCGTCACCGCCAATTACAGAGGGGACTGTCCGTATATCCAGGGAGGCCCCATGCTGTAATTGATCTGCTGCCTCCCAGGAAAGATAAGCGGAATTGACATCGATATGAAAGATAAGCCTACTTCTTCTGGGCAATTTCATTCACCTACCCCGGGTTGTCCGCTAGTTTTTTCCCACAGGATGGTTTAGTTCTTTCCCTGTGTGGTAACTATATTATAATCCGAACATGTGTTCGTGTAAAGGGGCTGGCGACATCCTGCCAGCCCCAAATATTTTTAGGAGGGCTTTCCTTTTTCCCCCGGGGAAATAATCTTCTACTGTTTTTGGGGCGGGGGCCGGGGTCTTCTAGCCTTTTCCGACCAAAATTGCTTTAACCCGGTTAAAATCTGTGGTGGGCTGGCGACAGGTGAAATCCTCACAAATGTAATAGGTAACCTTTCCATCCAAGGGGGTCATTTTACCCACAAAGGGTGCGATGGTTTTTAATTCTTCGCCGCCATTTTCTCCCCCTAGGTAAAGAAGGGTGGTGGTGGGGGCAAAGATTTGCCCAAGGGATGTCAATTGCTCCCGCATTTCTCCATCGGTGGGGGGTGTTACCACAACTATTTCCCGGCCAGGGAAGAGGAGCTGGTGAAGTGAAAGTAAGGAAAAGGTATAACCGGCTGGGTAGTGGCTAATGGATTGGGAGAAGGCTTGCAGGAGCCTGTCGGCCCGGTGTAAATACTCCTCCCGCCCGGTGAGGCGGCCCAAGCGAGTGAGATTAAGGGCAGCCATTGAATTACCCGATGGCATGGCACCATCATGGATTGCCTTGGAGCGGACAAATAGTTCTTCGCCATCACTGCCGGAGAAAAAATATCCCCCATCCTCTTCATCCCAAAAGAGATGGTCCAGCTCCTCCTGTAGTGAAAGGGCCCACCGCAGGTAGGAGGGGCAAGGATCTGCTTGATACAATTCCAATAGGGCCCAAATGAGGGTGGCATGATCATCAAGATAGGCGGGGTGGGCGGCATCACCATCTCGATAGCGGGCCAAAAGGCGCCCATCTTGATCGTGAAGGTGATTGCGGATAAAGTCCAGTGCTTTCCTTGCCGCCCTTAGATACTCGGGTTCAGCAAGGATCCTGGCACCCATGGCCAAGGCGGCAATCATTAGGCCATTCCAGGATGTTAAGACCTTGTCGTCTCTATGGGGGTGGCTTCGCCCTTCTCGGGCGGCAAAGAGTTTTTGATAAGCAACGGCAAGGCTCTCCTCCTCCCGGGGGTCACCGGGGGTATTTAGGGCATGTATCCTATTGAGAACATTTTTGCCCGCGAAATTCCCAGCCTTTGTAACCCCATAGTAGTGGCAGAATTTCTCCCCCAGATCATCACCCAGTACTTCTCTAATTTCTCCGGGGGTCCAGGTATAATATTTTCCTTCTTCACCTTCGGAATCGGCGTCTTGGGCAGAATAAAAAGCACCGCCAGGGGAGGTCATGTCCCGCAGTACGTAGGTAAATATCTCCCGGGCTATGCGGGCAAATCTTTCCCTGCCCGATATTTGGTATCCCTCTAGGTAGGCCATGGCCAGAAGTGCGTTGTCGTAAAGCATCTTTTCAAAATGGGGGATAAGCCATTCCCGGTCCACGGAGTAACGGGAGAAGCCGTAACCAAGGTGATCATATATTCCCCCCCGGTGCATGGTTTCCAGGGTTCTTTCCCCCATGGATAGGGCCTCCCTCTCCCCTGTCCAGTGATAGTAACGGAAAAGGAAAAATAAATTGTGGGGCATGGGGAATTTGGGTGCTTGGCCAAAACCCCCGTATTTACTATCATAATCCTCCCTGAGAATCCGGTAGGCCTCCTCCAATGTGTTTTCAGCCAGTTTTTTTTCATCTGCCTGGGATCGGGGTTGGAGGCTGGTTACTATCTCCCTAGCGGTTTCTTCCAGCTCCTCCCGTTTGTTCTCCCAGTGGTCCTGTACCAGCCGCAAAACTTCTATTAGGCCCGGCCGGCCGTATTTACTCTCCTTGGGGAAATAAGTGCCGGCGAAAAAGGGTTTTTTATCCGGGTTCATAATGATTGTCAAGGGCCAGCCGCCCTGTCCCGATATGGTCTGGCAGGCCAGCATGTAAAGGTGATCAATGTCGGGCCTTTCCTCCCGGTCAACCTTGATGGCTATGAAGTGTTTATTTAGAAAAGCCGCTACTTCGTTATCCGCAAAGGATTCTCTTTCCATTACATGGCACCAATGACAAGTGGAATAGCCGATGGAGAGAAAAATAGGTTTATCTTCCCTTTGGGCCCTGGTGAAGGCCTCATCACTCCAGGGATACCAGTCCACCGGGTTGTGGGCATGTTGGAGAAGGTAAGGAGATTTTTCCTTTAGCAGACGATTGGAAGTTCTTATCGTGGCGCTCAAACAAATCCCTCCCTTGCTTTTGCTATTATTATCTACCTAAGGTCCACTTGAAATTCTTTGGGGCAAGAAGAATTTTGTCGGGTTTAATGTTATGGGAAAGAAAGGGTAGGGAATATTAGATACTGTCTGGCTAGGCAAATAAAAACTAGGGAGGCTGGGAAGATGGAGAATGTTCGGGAGTGCGGGAAAAAAATATGGCTGGCTGGAGGTTGTTTCTGGGGGGTTGAAGCCTATTTTGCCCGAATTAAGGGTGTTGTTGCCACCAGTGTGGGTTATGCCAACGGCCGGGGGGATAGCCCCACTTATGAGAAAATATCCTCCACCGGCCATGTGGAGGCGGTGGAGGTAACCTATGATCCCGATATCATCAGCCTGGAGAGGCTCTTGACCTACTTTTTCCGGGTTATTGATCCCACCGTTAAGGATAGACAGGGGCCCGACATTGGGACCCAATATCGGACGGGGATTTATTATGGGGATGAAGCAGATCAAGCCTGCATAAAAAGGGTGCTGAACCGGGAACAGAAAAAGTATAGCCGGCCAATTGTTACGGAGGTAATGCCCCTGCAAAATTATCATTTGGCGGAGGAGTACCACCAAGATTATCTGGCGAAAAATCCCGGCGGCTATTGTCATATAGATCTGGCCGCTTTACCACGGGATGAATTGAAGGTGGAGCAGCGCCGCTATGAAAAACCTTCCCAGGATATAATTAGGAAAAAGTTGACACCCCTTCAATACAAGGTAACACAAGAGGGTTATACAGAAGCACCCTTTGCCAATGAATACAATGACAATTATGAAAAGGGTATCTATGTGGATATTGTAACCGGAGAACCTCTGTTTGTTTCCCCAGACAAATATGAATCAGGCTGCGGTTGGCCCAGTTTTACCAAGCCAATCAATGAGGATGTCATAGTGAAAAGGGAAGATGACAGCCACGGAATGCTGCGCACAGAGGTCCGCAGCCGGGGTGGAGATAGCCATTTGGGTCATGTTTTCACCGATGGGCCCCGGGAAAAAGGTGGTTTAAGGTATTGTATTAACAGTGCCGCACTGAAATTTATCCCCTATGAAAAAATGGTTGAAGAGGGCTATGGCGAGTTTATCCACTTGGTTAAATAAAATAATGGCTAAGGTTATGAATGAGGGGAAGAAGCCTAATTATTTTGCCGCCAAGTAGTCCAGGGCGAATTGGGCGTAAAGTGCAGCGCCTATTTGTAAGGCATTTTCATCCACATTGAAGTGAGAATGATGAAGGGGCCATTCCGTGTCTTTTTCTTTGTTACCGACGCCTAAGAAGGCATAGGCACCCGGGGCTTTTTCGACATAGTATGAAAAATCTTCACTGGCGGTAAGGGGGGCCATACCGACAAGGCTTTCATTTCCATACAGTCTTTTAACGGTTCCCTGTGCCATTTTAGATAAAGAATCATCATTAACAAGTACAGGGCAGCCCCACTTGTATTCCAATTCGGCACTGGCCCGATACGCCCCTGTGGTATTCTTAATGATTCTTTGCATAATATCAGGCAGTTGTTTTCTTATTTCATGGTTAAAGGTGCGGTTTGTCCCTTCTATTATTGCCCGGCTGGCTATAATATTGAAGCGGTCGCCAGATATTAACTTACCCACATGGACTACTAAGGGTTCAAGGGGATTAAATTCACGACTGACAATGGATTGAAGATTAATGACAAGGGCTGAGCCCACCAGAATGGCATCTACCCCCTGCTGGGGTGCTGAGCCATGTCCACCCTTACCCTGCACTCTAATTGTGAACATATCAGCCGAGGCCATACGGGGTCCGGAAACTATATTCACCGTACCTACCGGCAGTTCGCTGGACACATGCATACCAAAGATGGCGTCTATTCCATCCATGGCTCCCTCGGCCATCATGACCTTTGCCCCCTGCAGTGATTCCTCCGCTGGCTGGAAGAAGAATTTTATTGTCCCCGCAATTTCCCCCCTCATCCTTGCCAGTATCTTAGCGGCCCCCAGTAGGGAGGCAATATGGCAGTCATGGCCACAGGCATGCATGAATCCCTTGTTTTTGGAAGCAAAGGAAAGGCCAGTTTCTTCTTGTATTGATAGGGCATCCATATCCGCCCTGAGGGCAACGGTTCTGCCCGGCCTATCACCCTTTAAGGTACCCACCAAACCCGTTTTTGCCAACCGCCGCACAGGAATCCCTAATTTTGCCAGTTCCTGGGCAATTCTTTGGCTGGTACTTACTTCCTCCCAACTTGGCTCTGGATACATGTGGAAATGGCGTCTTATTTCCACCAGCTGGGGCTGAAGCTGGGCGGCCAATCTACGGACCTTCATATAGGTTCCCTCCTAATATATTATTTGCTGAGCCTTTGACACAATCTTAAACCATTGCATCCCAAGGGTTTAAAAAGGTAAGAAAAGGCCCTCCACCCCAAGGGCCAAGGATTTTGCAGATGGGGAGAAGAAATTTTCCCTTAAGGGGGATAACCTTTATATTCTCCGGCAGGTACTTTTTCCCTGGTCAAAAAAGCAAAATATCGGTTCACCCTTGTGGTGGTGGCCTTGCAAAGTAGTGTTTGGAGCTATAATATAGGTAAGAGGCTATGATGGGAAGGGGGGCAATTGGGTAAATTGGGGCTGGCCATCGCAGTTGCCAGACGAACAACCTTTTTCTTTGCTGGCTACCTTGAAGGTTCCCCCCTGGGCGGGATTAAATCATATAATGACTAAAAGCAAAATCCGGGGCAAATAAAAAGAAAGTATTGGGGGAATAGGCATGGCGGATACTAATCCACTGGGTGAAAAGGAAGTAGCAAAATTATTGCTGGAATTTTCTCTGCCGGCTATTGTGGGAATGATGGTAAATGCCTTGTACAATGTGGTGGACAGAATATTTATTGGCAATAATGTTGGCTATAATGGTATTGCCGGCATTACCATCGGTTTTCCCATTATGATTATTCTTATGTCCCTGGGACTTCTCTTTGGGGTAGGTGGGGCAACTTTATTTTCCCTAAAGTTGGGTGAAAAAAGGCGGGAAGAGGCTGAGCAGGCTTTGGGCAACGCCTTTGTCTTACTGGTAACGGCGGGCATTGTATTTATGATCCTGGGACAAATATTTTTACGCCCCTTATTGGTCGCCTTTGGCGCCAGTGCAACTGTTCTACCCTATTCGGTGGAATACATGCGTATCATTTTTTTTGGGGCAGTTTTCCAAGTAGTTAGCATGGGCCTTAACAACTTTATTCGTGCCGATGGTAATCCCAGAATTGCCATGCTGACCATGTTCATGGGTGCGGGCTTGAATACCTTACTGGATCCTTTGTTTATCATTGTTTTTAAAATGGGCATGGCCGGTGCAGCCCTGGCAACTATTATAGCCCAGTGCGCCTCTGCCATCTGGGTTGTGTCTTACTTTATTGGTCCCCGCAGCAAAAACAAACTAAAGGGGAAATATATGAAGTTGAGGCTTCCTATCGTGATGCGTATTACCTCCTTGGGAATTCCCGGGTTTTCCCTCCACTTGGTCAATAGTCTACTCAATGTTGTTCTAAATAAGAACCTGTTGCTCTATGGCGGGGACATTGCAATTTCGGGTATGGGTGTAATTAATAGCCTAATGACTATACTTCTCATGCCTGTATTGGGTTTAAGGCAAGGCCTACAGCCTATAGTTAGTTTTAATTACGGAGCCAGAAAGTATGAACGGGTAATTGCCGCCGTTAGGTTGGCCATTATAGCTGCTACCTTTATTGTAATTGTGGGCTATACGGCAACAAGGTTATTCCCGGTGCAAATGATTTCTCTATTTAACAATGAACCGGAATTAATTGAATTCGGCACTTCTGCCCTTTTATCTTGGTTTTTGTGCCTGCCCCTGGTGGGTTTTCAGATCATTGCCTCCAGTTATTTCCAGTGTATCGGCAAATCAATGACAGCGATGTTCCTTACCCTAACAAGGCAGGTTATTTTCCTTATTCCGGCAATAATTGTCTTTTCCCGGGTTTGGGGTATTAATGGTTTGCTACATGCAGCTCCCTTTGCGGATTTAAGTTCCGTAATAATAACCGGTACTTGGTTTTACTTTGGTATAAAGAACATAAGGCAGGATGCAATTTCCACCGGGCGGGGGGGAAGGCGTCAACATTTTGAAATGGGGATGGAATAATATGGTTTCTCTGCTTATCCCCTTCACAAAATTGCCCCAGGGGCCGGATCAAATGAATTTTATCCCGTGGCTCACTAGCATCTTCCTGGGGTGGGCGGAAGAAAAAAGGGGCATCAACCCTTCCTAAGCGGTTGGGTGGCCCCCTTTTATCATTTTATGCCGAAACACCTAATCGATCAAGCACTCGTTGGAATCAGCCGGGGCTTCATCTCTATCCTCCTTAGAGTATTCCCTTACTATGTGTGCAGCTATTATTTTATAATCGGCATATACTTTTTCCCTTGCCTCCTTCTGTGCCTCACGGTGTTCAGGGTTATTTCGCCACTTTGCAACTGCCTCCTCACTTTCCCAAACGTGGAGGGAAAGGAATCTATCGGGGTTATTCATGCTTTGAAAGCGCTCGCCCCCCAGGTAGCCCTCCAGGTCAGCCATGCGGGGTCCAAATACTTCGCCAAGTTCCCTGTATCTTTCCTTTCCTTCCGGGGCCAGGGTCATCTCCGTCAAAATTACCACCTTACCCATTTCCTTTCCTCCTTTATAATTTTTCACCCTATACTAGTCGACTAAGATACCATCCTTATATACCTGGTATACATTGGCAATGTTGTTTATGTCTTTCAAGGGATCTCCATCCACAACTAATAGGTCTGCTTTTTTACCCGGCTCAAGGGTACCTACTTCCTTGTCAACCCCCAAGAGTTCTGAGCCGGTTTTGGTGGCTGCTATGATGGCTTCCATGGGACTCATGCCCCGATCCACCATCAATTTTAGTTCAAAGGAATTTTTGCCGTGGATATTAAAGGGTGTACCGGCATCGGTGCCCATAACGATTTTAACCCCACTCCTATAGGCTAATTCAAAGCTATTAAAGTGGTGTTCCATAACCATTTCACTCTTGGCCACGGCGTGGTCCGGGATTCCAGCCTCGCGGCCATATTCCACAATCCAGTGGGGGGCTACCAAGGTGGCAGACAGGTAGACATCCCTCTCCAACATCATTTCCACTGTTTTTTCGTCCAAGAAGATGCCGTGTTCGACGGAATCGATACCAGCCCGAATGGCATTTTGGATGCCCGTTGTCCCCTGGGCATGGGTGGCTGTCTTGCGCCCGCCCTTATGGGCCTCAATTATTGCCGCCCGCATTTCTTCTTCTGTCAATTGGGGGGAACCTGGTTCCACACCTGCCGTCATTACCCCTCCGGTGGCCATAATTTTTACAACATCGACACCTTGCTTAAGCTGTACCCGGGCTGCCTTGCGGGCTT
The DNA here is from genome assembly GCA_012518435.1 of Bacillota bacterium. Classification (GTDB taxonomy): domain Bacteria; phylum Bacillota; class DTU030; order DTU030; family DTU030; genus JAAYTH01. Next base: position 46,904 of record JAAYSG010000025.1, on the reverse strand, counting down.
CTGCAGGGCTGTCTACTTCATAGCCCATTTGCCAGCCATGTCCCCCGGTCATACAAATAAACTGACCACCGGCTAACATCCTGGGGCCTGGGATCTTGCCCTTGGCAATGGCATCCCTAATATCCAAATCAATAAAATTCTTGCCCCCCAAATCCCGGATGGTTGTAACCCCACTCCTTAAGGTTACAGCGGCATTTCTAGCCGCCGTTAGGGCGGTGGTGGCTTCAGATTCGGCGACAAGTGTTGTGACAGGATCGGGTCCTGGTTCAAAACAAAGGTGGACGTGAGCGTCAATCAGACCCGGTAGTAGGGTTTTCCCAGCCAAATCGATTACTTCTGCCTTTGCCGGTAAGGTAACTTCCCCTGGCTTACCCAGGGCAACCACCTTGTCTCCCTCCACCACTAAAACAGCCTGCTCCCAGGATTTCCCCGTCCCATCGATAAGTTTCATGTTTTGAAACACCTTCATAGTTATAACCTCCTTTTAAAATTAATTATAATGGAGCAGCCCCCTGGTGGGGGGCCGCCAAGATACTCCTATGGTGGTTTGGACAAATATATCCTTTATATTAGAGCCAGTTGGCAAAGATACCCGCCATAACAACGGAGGCGATGGTAACGGTCATGAAGCCCGCCACCAGCATTTTGGGCAGAATATGATCCAAGACCTTTTGCCTACCTTCCGGTGAGGTAGTGGCTGCCTTGGCAGCCTCGTGGGAAAGGATAAAGGTACCGGGGAAGCCAAAAAGAGCTGAGACGCCAATGGCGGTGGACATTTCTATGCTTAGGCCAAGGAATTTACCAACTATAGAAGAACCAATGGCTATACCAATGGCTCCCAATATCAAGCAGCCAAACATGGGGGCTAAAAGGCCTGCCAGCATCTCTGGGGTGGCCTGGTTTAAGTTAGTCATAATGATGGCCATCAAAGCCAAAATACCAAAGCCAAAGGCGTTGCCCTTAGTGAGGATATCAGTTTCCAAAAGACCGATTTCCCCAGCAATAACACCGATGATCAGGGTCATGACATAGGGATGGATGGGGGTCCCGGGAATAGCATTGGCCAAAAGTACGGCCAAATAAGCCACTACAGCCACCTTAGCGATGAGAACAAAGGGTGTCTGCAGGTCCTCTGCTAGTTGGGGTAACTTAAACCTTGCTTTTTCTTCTGCTGCAGCGGATTGGGATACGGCATTGTCGGTGACTATTTCGCCTGACAAGATCTTTCTGGCTTCCCGGGTCAGGCAAAATGAGGCCAAGGGGTAGCCAATGAAACCTTGGACGACAACCAGCAGTGTTGCCAGTACGGCAAGTTCGGGGCGGTTAATGGCAGTGGCTGCCTCAGACATGATTAAGCCAGCCACAACTCCACCGGCAATGGGTGGGGAAGCTGCAATGGCGACCTCGCGGCCAAAAATAAACCCACCGACGCCATAGACCAGGACACCGACACCTACCAAGGCAACAATGGTTATGATTACGGTTTTCCACTGGTCAATAAGCTGTCGTGTATTCAATAGGGTACCCATATGGGTTATAAGGACAGGAATCATCATGGCACCAACACCTTGCACCTGGGCGATAGTGTTAATATCCGCCGGGAAAATTGTCCAGAAACCAATTAAATAAAATACCGAGGCAACAAATAAAACAGATAAAAGCGATTTAGACTTAATGGAGACAATATCACCGATGGCGAATATTGAACTGACAATTACAAATCCCAGTAATGGTTCCACAGGTACATACCTCCTATTTTGTGTTGTTGGCTAGCAGTTGCATAATTTAAAGGCCCCTTGCTCCTTCCCCCCCTTATCGGAAATTATAAAGACAATAACTTAACCTTAAATATTCGACTCAAAATGCCTTTATCCTGCCACAAATAAATATATATTTATTTGTGGCAGGAAGGTGGCAGAAAACACCGCTGTAGGGAAATATGGTACACATTATTTTGCTGTAAGGTAGTCCAAGGCAAATTGGGCGTGGAGTGCCGCGCCAATCTTTAATGCACTCTCATCCACATCAAAGTGGGAATGGTGTAGGGGCCAGCTGATGCCCTTTTTTGCATTGCCAACACCCAAGTAGGCGAAGGCCCCGGGGGCTTTTTCGGCAAAGAAGGGGAAATCTTCGCTGCCAGTCATGGGCGGCATGCTGACCAGGCTTTCCTCACCGTAGAGTTTTTTAAGGGCTCCTTGGGCAATTTCAGTAATGGCCTCATCATTAATAAGGGGAGGGCAACCCCAGTTATACTCTAAGCTGGCCGTGGCCCGGTAGGCAGCCGCGGTATTTTTGATAATCCGCTCCATGACCTCTGGTAACTGTTTTCTTATTTCGGGGTCAAAGGTCCGGTTTGCCCCCTCCAGGGTGGCCCGGCTGGCAATGATGTTAAAGCGATCGCCGGATACCAATTTTCCCACATGGACTACCACAGGCTCCAGGGGATTGAACTCCCGGCTCACAATGGATTGTAAATTCATAATCATGGCTGAACCCACCAGAAGGGCATCTACCCCTTGATGTGGTGCAGAACCGTGGCCACCTTTACCCTCCACTTTAATTTCAAACATATCAGCGGAAGCCATGCGAGGCCCTGGGGCTATATTTACCGTACCCGCCTCCAATTCACCCAGGACATGCATACCAAAAACAGCATCCACACCATCCATGGCTCCTGCGGCAACCATTGCCTTTGCCCCCTGGGCCAATTCCTCGGCGGGTTGGAAGAAGAATTTTACCGTTCCGGCAATTTCATCCTTTAATTCTGCCAAGATCATGGCAGCACCTAGGAGACAGGTGATATGGCAGTCGTGGCCACAGGCATGCATGTAGCCTTTGTTTTTCGAGGCAAAGGGAAGGCCGGTTTCCTCTTCAATTGATAGGGCATCAATATCAGCCCTTAGGGCCACTGTTTTACCCGGTTTACTACCCTGTAAGGTACCGACCAGGCCAGTTTCTGTCAAGCGCTCTACAGAGATTCCCAATTTCGAAAGTTCCTGGGCGATCCTTTGGCTGGTGTTTACTTCTTCCAAACTTGGCTCCGGATACATGTGGAAATGTCGTCTTAGCTCTACAAGTTGGGGCTGGATCCTTGCTGCCTGATCACGAACTTTCATATATATTACCTCCCGGAAATAATTTGTTGTAAAAACATTGCCTTTGTTGGCAAATACCCACTTATCCCTTTAGCATTGCCCGGGGTGACACCGGGGCAATTATGGGCAAAAGTGGCAAACAAAAAGAGGGCCCTAGTTGCCCTAACGAATTAAATATTGGTTGGAATCAGCCGGTGCTTGGCTTCTATTGGTATCGGTGTATTCCCTCACCACATGCCCTACTGTAATCCTGTAGCTGGAAAACATTTTTTCCCTTCCTGCCATTTGGGCCAAACGGTGTTCAGTCTGGTTTCTCCATTTGGCAACGGCCTCTTCATTTTCCCATACATGAAGGGAAAGTAATTTGTTGCCCTCAGCGATACTCTGAAAGCGTTCCCCCCTTTCATAACCGGCCAAATCTGCAACCAATGGTTTAATCTTTTCCACGGCTGCCAAATATTCTTCCTTACCTTTAGGAGTTAAGGTTACTTCAAATGCCACAAGAACTTTACTCATAATAACCTCCCATGTTCTGTTACCGAACCTTCGACCACAACCTACTTTTCCCGCCGGCAAAAAGCAAGAACTGGATATATAAATAAGTTAATTCGCCAACTATTGCAAATATCCTGCCCAAATTTGGGGCTTTGTGGGTTTAAATTAATTTTTTCCCCATAAGGGCAATGGGCCTTTGTCTTTTATATTTGACCCGGTCATTGCGGACTGGTAATGGGTGTGAATCCGCTCGGGGAGGGAGGGAAATTGAAGTGGCCCAGGGGGCAAGACAGAAAAAAGCCCTGGGTATTGGCCATGGGCCTCCAAGGCTTTAGCTATCCAGCAGGGAAAGGTGTTTTTTACCGGGGCTAGAAGGAAATGATTGTATTTCCGGAAGGGCTTGTAAAATCTGGCCCAATTACATAATAATTATACCCACAATTGTGGCAACAACCAGACCGGCCATTACGGGAATGAAATTCTTCCGGGCCAACTCCAGTGGTGATACCCCAGCGACACCGGCTGTTGCGGCCAGGCCAAAGCACCAGGCTACGATGGTCCCCCCCCCGGACCAAACTGCACCCACCTGGCCGATGGCCGCCAAGGTAGGAACATGGGCACCCACAGGGCCCCCCAGGGCCCGGGCTAGGCCGCCCACCAGGGGGATCCCGGAAAAGCCAGAGCCGTCAAGGCCGGTAATGACACCGATTATCATATTACCAAAACCCAAGGCTATTTTATTTAAGGGTAAAATCCGGGCCACCGTTTCACCAATATCAAATAGTAGCTGTGGTGCCCCTTCACCCAAAATCATGGCTGATTCTGAACCGCCCAGAAAGAAAAACCCTGCTATGGGTATGACGGGGGCAAAAATTTTGATGGCGAAGGTAAAACCCTCCCTAAGGTGATCGACAATCCTTTCCAGAGATTTATTCTTTTCCACTGCAATTGTTGCCGCGATTAAAATTGCTCCACCGATTCCACCCAGAAGTGCTGTTGCATCGCCACCTTTTATCTTGTTTACAACCATGATCACAATGACAACCAAAAGAATAAAGGGTACAATTCGACCAAAGGCCCTGGCCAAGGGGTTTTCTCCCTTATCGGCCTTTGCATATTGGGCTTTATTTCCTTTGTTTGTTACCAGCGGGTTTTTGCCCAGGCTCTTTCTCATCATAATATAGGCTATGATGATGGCCACAACCCCGGAAATGATGGAAAGTAGTGCACCCTTTGTCAGGACCAATGCCACATCAACTCCCGCCGATTTGGCTGCAAGCTGGGGTGCTCCCTGCAAAACAAGGTCCCCCGAAAGCCCCATCCCATGGCCGAAAATATTGACGGCCATTGCCGCATACATGGCGGGTAGGCCAGCTTCGATGGCAACCGGGATCAGAACTGCTCCAACCAAGGCGGTGGCTGGTGTGGGCCAGAAAAATAAGGCGGCCACATACATTGCAAGGCCAAGGGTAAAAAAGGTTGTCGTGGGTGTTGTCATGAAACGTCTGACGGGAGATAACATAATTTTGTCCGCCCCCATGACCTCCAAAGACTTTAACATGGCCACCATGATGGCGATGATTAGCATTACATCGAATATCTCTGTTCCCCCGGTCATAAGGGAGTGGAATAATGCCTGCAGACCAGTTATAATGGAACCTGTGTAAATAAAGCCTATCAGGAAGGTGCCTATTAAACATATCATGACAACATCCCTACGAAGGATCATGGCCAGGATAACCGCCAAAACAACTAGAATGTAGATCCAATGGCATAGTGTAAGCATTTTGGAACCTCCTTTCTCTGTTTGAAATTACAACAGTAAATCCAACCCCCATCCCCCTTTCATTAATACCTATTTTTGCCTGTTACTACCTTGGGGAGCATTGGTATATTCTTTCTTCGTTATTAATTATTCAAGGATTCTATCTGGCATACCAATATGTTTCATAGCAATATAAATACTAACTCATAATATGACTAATACGCTGGGGAGGATACATCTCCTCTATGAAAATCCTATCATAATAATATGCGGGAGGGGGTTGAGTCGTGAATATGGTGGGGTAAATACTTTGCTTCCAATGGGGAGTTCTTCTATATTTACCCGCTTTCGATAAATTACCGTCCTTGGCTTTAAAAGAAGGAATTACCGGCTGAGGGGTGAATTGTTTAGTGAGTACAAGGGTTAAAGTGGGTAGTTGGTCTATCCCAGATGGGGATCTTATCTGAGGCAGATGTTAATAAAAAAAGAGGGGATGAACCCGGTGGAGGATATTGTTACATTTGTTGTTGTTAATACGGGCAAGGGGACAGATGTACTCCAGGAAGCCAAAAAAGTTGGTGTTACAGGGGGGACAATTTTTCTAGGCAAAGGGACAGTCCGCAACCGCATTTTGGAACTGTTGGGCTTTGATGAGGTGAAGAAGGAAATAATAATTATGCTTTCTGGTGCGGGGCTGGAGGACAAGATCCATGCCTCGCTGGCGGAAAAATTCCAAATGAATAAACCAAATTATGGTATAATGTTTTCTCTGCCTGTGAAAAAAGTAATTGTTGGCAATTATGATCCTTCACCAAGGCCCAGAATGGGGGTTAAAGCAAAGATGGAGTATGAGGTGATTTTCACCATAATAGACCGGGGGATGGCGGATGAGGTTGTGGATGCGGCTAAAGATGCCGGTGCCCCCGGAGCCACAATCATCAATGCCAGGGGCTCTGGAGCCCATGAGGATAGTAAATTTTTTGGGATACACATAGAGCCGGAAAAGGAAATAGTAATGCTGGTTGTGAAAAGGGAAAGCACTGCAGCCATTGTTGAATCTGTGAAAAATAAGGTAGGGATAGATAAACCGGGCGGGGGAATTATTTTTGTTCTGGCTGTGAGCAAAACCTCCGGTTTGTCAAAGGGGGCTACCTTTTAATTTTTTCCGTGGGATGGAGTGAAGCAATTGGAAGGTAAAAAGGCCAGGGTTGGGGTCATACTGAAAATACTAGAGCGGGAATATGGTCAGCTAGAATCGGGTTTACGCTTCGAAAATCCCTTTCAGCTTCTTATTGCTGTTATCTTGTCGGCCCAGTGTACCGATGTGCGGGTTAACCGGGTGACAAAAAGGTTATTTGCAAACTATAAAACACCGGAAGACTTCGCCGCCCTTGGCCAGGAGGAGTTGGAAGAGGAGATCAGGGAATGTGGTTTGTTCCGGAATAAGGCAAAAAACATACGAAAAACCGCCAGTATCCTGCTGCGGGATTATGAATGTCGGGTTCCTTCCACCCGGGAAGAATTGATGTCCCTTCCGGGGGTGGGGAGAAAGTCGGCCAATGTAATCCTTAGCCATGCCTTTGGACAAGATGCCCTGGCGGTTGACACCCATGTTTACAGGGTTAGCCACCGTTTGGGCCTGGCCGATGGGAAGACACCCTTGGCGACGGAACGGCAGCTATTGCAGCTTATCCCCCGGGAAAAATGGACCCAGGCCCACCAATGGCTTATTAGGCACGGCCGTCGGGTATGCCGGGCCCGTAAACCCCGCTGTGAAGTGTGCATCCTGCGGGAGCATTGCCGACGGGTGCTTGTGTGTGGGGAGGAAGGGGCGTGAATCTCACAAAAAGGCTCCAGTGTTATGCCCGGGAGATTGGTCTAGAACTTATAGGCCTAGCCGGGGTCCAACCCTTTACTTCGGCACAGGAAGTGCTGTGGGAACGGCGCCGACGGGGACTGTATAACCCCTTTGCCCCGGCAAATATTGACCTGGCCTGCCACCCCTCCCGGGTTCTGCCCGGGGCCAAGAGTTTTGTTGCTGTGGCTTTATCCTACTATCAGGGCCACTTACCTCGCCCCGAGGGATATAGGGGTTATATGGCCCGCTTTTCCTGGGGCCAAGACTATCATAAAGTCTTGGGTTTAAAATTAGACCTGTTGCAAAGGTTTCTTCGGCGGGAGGCTCCCAACTCCCAAAGTCTGGCCTTTGTTGACACCGGTCCCTTTCTGGATAAGGAAGTTGCCAGCCGGGCGGGACTGGGTTGGTTTGGTAAAAATACCCTTCTTATCACTGAACTGGGTTCCTATCTTGTGCTGGGTGGGCTTTTGACAACGATTGGGTTTTCCCCTTCTGTTTTTGAGCAAAGGGAATGTGGCACCTGTGATCTTTGCCTCAGGGCCTGCCCTACCGGGGCCTTAATTGCCCCGGGGATACTGGATTCCCAACGTTGTTTGTCCTACCTTACCCAAAGGAGGGGCTATTTCCCCCCAGAGATGAGATCTATGCTGGGGCTAAGGCTCTATGGTTGTGACACTTGCCAGGAGGTTTGCCCCCACAATTACCGGGCCCCCATAACACCACATGGGGAATTTTTCCCCCGGGGGCAGGGGCACTGGCCGGATTTGGTCAAGCTTCTCAGCCTTGATAAGCAAGGGTTTAAAGCCTTATATACTGGCAATGCCGCCGGCTGGGGGGGGAGAACTCTTTTACAACGCAATGCCTTATTGGTTTTGGGAAACATTGGTGAACCCGATTTGCTTGCCACCCTCAAGGAATCCTTTTGTGATCCCCGGCCCCTTATTAGGGGGCATGCCGCCTGGGCGCTGGGTCGACTGAAAAACAAGCGAGCCCTACAAGTGTTGGAGGGTGGCGCTGCCAATGAATCGGACCCCCTAGTAAAGGAGGAGATTCGTTCTGCCCTAAAGGGGTTTTCCGGGATTTCTCCCTAACAACCCCAGAGGGATCTGTTAGTATTTTGCCAAAGGGGAGAGGGGAATAAGTATATGTACAATAACTATCTGGGGTTACTGGTTTCTTATGTTTATGTTTTTGCTGTTTTGTTTTTGGGGGAGGGCATAAGAAAGGTTTGGAAATTGTCGGCGGAATTTACGCGTAAGTTTGTCCATATAGGGGTGGGAAACTGGTACATATTGGCCCTTCTTTTTTTCACAAATAAGGTTTTTGCCCTTCTACCACCGGTGACTTTTATTGTCCTAAATTATATTTCCTACCGCCTGAACGTTTTCAAATCCATGGAGCTGGAGGAAAAGAGCAACCTGGGGACAATATATTTCCCCATTTCCCTTAGTATTTTGGTCTGGTTATCCTGGGATCATGCACCCTATTTGGGCGGAATTGGGATTATGGCCATGACCTGGGGGGATGGTTTTGCCGCTGTTATTGGGCAAAAATGGGGGAGGCGGCTCTACAGCATATTTGGCAACAGAAAGAGTGTTGAGGGCTCCTTAGCTATGTTCGCCTTTTCCTTTTTAGCTATCACCTTCTTTTTGGCTTTGTTTGGCCCCCCGGGGCTAGAAGGCCTTGTGACACGGAGCCTTCTTTTGGCATTAATTGCCACTGGTGTAGAGGCAATTTCCGGCGCAGGCTTGGACAATATTTTGGTGCCTCTGCTTACCTCTGCGGTTGCACTTTTTATCTAGAACTATACGTTGATCCATCTGGAAGTGAGGGAATACAATGCATTTACTTTTGTGTGGTCTTGGGGCAAGTTCGCTGGTGGCCTGGGTGGGATACCAAAAGGCCTCCTTATCAAAGAGCGGTTTTTGGGGTGCGGTACTGGTTGGCACCCTAATTATGGGTTTCGGTGGAACCCTTTGGTTTATTCTCCTTATGGTTTTTTTTATTTCGGGCAGTGTCCTCTCCCATTTTAAAAAGGAACAAAAGGGAGAGGTGGCGGCGAAATTTGCCAAAACCGGTAAACGTGATTTTGGACAGGCCCTGGCCAATGGGGGCCTGGGAAGCCTGCTGGCAGTGCTTTCCCATATTATTATCCCCCTTGAAGTGGCCTTTGGTTTGTTTTTGGGGGTAATGGCTACTGTCAACGCCGATACCTGGGCGACTGAAATTGGGGTGTTGAGTAAAAAAAATCCCCGCTCCTTGTTATCCTGGCATGAGGTGCCGCCGGGAACCAGTGGCGGTGTGTCCCTTTTGGGAACAGGGGCGGCAGCCATAGGGGCACTGCTGGTGGGCCTTGTGGCCCAAATGGGCTTATTGTTCTCCGGCGAAACAACACAGTTCCTGGGTAGACCTCTACTGGCCGCCTTGGTGGGTGGGGTTGTGGGCTGTTTTTGTGATAGCCTTTTGGGTGCAACCTGCCAAGTTATCTTTCAATGTCCCATATGTGGCGTTGAAACGGAAAATAGGAGGCATTGTGGCCGGGAAACTTTGTACTTGCGGGGATTTAGGTGGCTTGATAATGATATTGTCAACCTGTTTGCCTCGGCCATGGGAGGGATAGCAGCGGTTTTGATCTATTGTAGCTGAGGGGATAATATTGCTGGGGGGTGAAGGTTGGTTGGTTATAGGAACAGCCATTGTGGATTTATATATCCCCGGATCCAATTCCCTAAAGGATAAGAGACGGGTTGTGAGAAGTATCCTGGATAGGATCCGTTCTCGCTACAATGTTTCCGCTGCGGAAATAAGCAACCAGGATGAATGGCGGCAACTTACCTTGGGATTTGCCTGGGTGAGTAATGAAGGTGGGCATGTTTGCCGTAGCCTCCAGGGTGTTATTCGTTTTTTAGAGCGCTTGCCAGATGTGGAAGTAATTGATTATTCGGTGCAGGTAATTTAACCTTGTAATAAGGAAGGGATCTTTATCGGTAAAGGGGGCTCATTATGTTTCAGACGCTACTCTTTGATTTGGATGGAACACTTCTGGACTTGGATATGGATGTATTTCTCCCTATTTACTTCCGCGCCCTTACCCGACGTTTTGAGGGTATTATGGAGCCGGAGAGATTTATCCATAGTTTATTGGCCAGCACTGAGGCCATGATTGGGAATAAGGACCCGGGGGTAACTAATGAAGAAGCCTTTATGGCAGACTTTATTCCCCGGATTCCTCTGTCCGAAGAAGTCTTGCTGCCGCTTTTAGTCGATTTTTATGAGAAGGATTTTGCCAAGCTGGCAGTCCATTCTCGGACCAAGCCCTTGGCAAGGAAGACTATCCAGTGTGCCTTTGATAAGGGCTTAGAGGTTGTGATAGCCACAAATCCGGTTTTTCCTCGTTTGGCCGTGGAACACCGGTTAAATTGGGCGGACCTTGGAGATTTTTCCTACCGGTTAGTTACTAGCTATGAGATAATGCATTTTTGCAAACCCCACACGGAATATTATGCGGAGATCCTTTCCCGTCTGGGGCGCAAGGCTTCGGACTGCCTTATGATAGGTAATGATGTACAAGAGGACCTCAGTGCCCGAAAATTGGGAATTAAAACATTTCTCCTCCGGGACCAATTGATTAATCGCACCGGTGAAGTTCCCCTTACTGAATTTCAGGGCCATATGGATGATCTCTTTCGTTTTGTCCAAGGGCTTTGATTAAATGGGAGGGAATGGGTCTGTGCAGGTGACATTTGCCAGAGAACTCCGGGAAGGATTATTTCTCAAGCGGGTGAATCGGTTTATGGGCCGGGTAGAAATTGATGGTGGGGAAGTTTTGGCCCATGTGCCAAGTTCCGGCCGGATGCAGGAATTATTGTATCCGGGGGCGAAGGTATTCCTACTGCCCCAGGATGGTGCCCGGAGAAAAACTTTCTTTGATTTGGTCCTAACAGTAAAAAATGGAGTTCTGGTTTCGGTGGATTCCCGCCTCCCCAATTTATTGGTGTATCGCAGTTTGCAAAGGGGTATTTTAGCGCCCTTTGGAAGTGGTTGGCGGGTAAAGCGGGAGGTAAATTATGGGGCAAGTAGGATGGATTTCCGGCTCCAAAGGGGGGCTGACACCTGCTTTATGGAGGTTAAGTCAGTAACCCTGGTGTTGGGGGGGCGGGCCTATTTCCCCGATGCACCCACTATTAGGGGAACCCGGCATTTAATGGAACTTGTGGCTGCACGGCAAGATGGCTATAGGGCAGCTGCCCTCTTTATTGTGCAAAGGGGAGACGCCCATATCTTTTCTCCCAACTCCAAAACAGATGGGGACTTTGCCTTGGCCTTGGCCCGGGCGGCAGAGGCGGGTGTGGAAGTTTATGCTTATGACTGCCGGGTAACTCTGGAAGGAGTAACCCTGCATGGGGGGATACCTGTGGAAATCCCTTCTGTAGGGTGCATTAGCGGCAACTAACTGCCCTTTGGCTCTTTGGCCCAATAATTACCCGGCGGGGCTTGTAAAGAAGGGGAAGGGTCCAGGCAGGAAACGGAGGCATAATGTCGAATTAGTTATCAATATTGTGCCGGCTCTGGGCTGAGTAAGGACCCGGGCTAAATTATATGCAACATATAAATTCGACTATAATTGCTGCACCATCTGGTGAAAAAATACGCTGTTTGTCGACTTTTTGGGAAGGGTGGGGGAATATGGCAAAACTTTTTCAGCGCATTTTATATTCCCTGGGGTTTGAGCGGGGGGAAGAGCTATTAGAACAGGATGGCTACCAATTTGATATGGAATTGGGTGAACAGCAAATTAAGGTTGCAAGCCCCAAGGCCTTTGAAGAAGCAAGGCGGCTAGCCGCCCATATTAAGGAGGGGCGCCCTGTAATCATTAACTTGGAAAATCTTCCCCATGCTGTTTCCCAACGTATTGTCGATTATATGAGCGGTGCCACCTATATTTTAAATGGAGATATGCAGAAAATAGGCCAGTTTATCTTTCTTTTTACACCCCAAGGAATTGATATTGGTATAGAGGAATTATTGACTCAGGAACAAAAGTCAGATACCTTTCCCTTTAGGTTGTAAGGAAGGGCGCCGGTGGCGCTTTTTTGTTTTAAACTTCTGCTACATCATGTTTTTACTGACCTCTTCTCCAATTGGGTTTTAAATGGGGGGAGGCTTTGGCAACCCCTCCCTTAAGGGGGAGGAGTTGTGCTATAAATGTGGAATTACGAGTACAGTTGGGGAAAGTCCCCCAGTAAGCATTTGGAAGATTATGGGGGCATCCTCTGGGAGGGACAAGATGGCCAAGTTTGTTCATCTTCACGTTCACACGGAATATAGCCTATTGGATGGTTCGGGGCGCATACCTGAACTTGTGTCCAGGGCTGCCCAGTTGGGGATGCCGGCCTTGGCTATTACAGACCACGGTGTTATGTACGGTGTTGTGGAGTTTTATAAGGCCTGTCTGAAACAAGGAATTAAGCCCATTTTGGGTTGTGAGGTCTATGTTGCCCCTCGTGGTAGGGACCAACGGCAGCCCCGGGTGGATGACAAGCTGTATCATTTGGTCCTTTTGGCTGAAAACCAGGAGGGTTATCAAAACCTAATGACCCTGGTTTCGGAAGCCTATCTGAGTGGATTTTATTATAAACCACGGGTGGATAGGGAGTTACTTGCCCGCTACAGTAAGGGTTTGATTGCCCTTTCCGGCTGTATTGCGGGGGAAATTCCCAGCCGTCTTTTACGGGGGGATGTGGATGGTGCCCGGGAAGTAGCGGCCTTTTATCGGGATACATTTGGACCGGATTGTTTTTTCCTTGAACTGCAGGATCATGGGCTGGTAAAGGAGCAGAAGGTAAACCAGCAACTAATTCGTTTGGGGCGGGAATTGGACATCCCCCTAATGGCCAGTAATGATGTTCATTATGTCAGAAGGTCAGATGCCAAGGCCCACGATGTTCTCCTTTGTATCCAAACGGGAAAGACCATGAATGACGCCGGGCGCCTTCGTTTTCATGGCCAGGAATTTTACCTGAAATCGGCCGCGGAAATGGCTGCCCTTTTCCCCAAAGTACCCTCCGCCCTAACAAATACTCTGCTCATAGCAGAGAGGTGCCAAGTGGAATTGGATTTTGCCCATCTGCATCTTCCCCATTTTAGTTTACCTGAAGGTATGGAGGCCGGGGATTATCTTACTGCCCTGTGCCACCAAGGATTAAGGAAGAGATACGTAAATATTTCCCCAGCCATGGAGGAACGATTAAATTACGAGCTGGACGTTATTATTAGGATGGGCTATGCCAGTTACTTCCTTATTGTTTGGGATTTAATCCGCTTTGCTAGGGAGGAAGAAATTCTGGTAGGCCCGGGGCGTGGTTCTGCTGCTGGCAGCCTGGCTGCCTATTGTCTGGGGATAACCAATGTTGACCCCTTGGCCTATGGCCTTTTGTTTGAGCGTTTCCTGAATCCGGAACGGGTGAGTATGCCTGACATAGATATTGATTTTTGTGACGACCGCCGGGGAGATATTATTGATTATGTAATCAAACGCTATGGCTCTGAAAGGGTGGCCCAAATTATTACCTTTGGTACCATGGCGGCCCGGGGTGTTGTAAGGGATGTTGGACGTGTATATGGTTTCCCCTACGGGGAAATTGACCGTCTGGCAAAGCTGATTCCCATGGAACCCGGTATGACCATAGACAAGGCCCTGGAAGTCAGTAGGGAACTTAAGGGGTTGGTAGAGGGTGATCAGGCCCTAAAACAACTATTGGAAACAGCCCGATCTCTAGAGGGGCTTCCCCGCCATGCCTCCGTTCATGCCGCCGGTGTGGTTATTGCCAGGGAACCCCTAACCCGCTATGTACCCCTCCAAAAGACCTCGGATGGGGTGGTAACAACTCAATTTCCTTGGGAGACCATTGAGGAGCTGGGCTTGTTAAAAATGGATTTTTTAGGCCTGCGCACCCTCACGGTTATTCAAAATGCTATTAAAATAATAGCCACCAGTTGTAATGTTACCCTTGAACTTGATTCAATAACAGAGGAGGATCCCAAGACCTTTGACCTTTTGCAAAGGGGTGAGACAACGGGGGTTTTTCAGTTGGAAAGTGTTGGGATGCGCAGCCTGGTCAAGGAAATGCGTCCCTCCTCTTTGGCTGACATTGTGGCCCTGGTGGCCCTTTACCGGCCGGGTCCCTTGGCCAGCGGGATGGTGGAGGATTATATCTCCCGTAAACACTGTTTAAAGAAGGTGGAGTACCTACAACCCGCCCTGGAACCTATTTTAGCCGAAACCCATGGTGTAATTCTCTATCAAGAACAGGTTATGCAAGTTGCCAGCGAGCTGGCTGGGTTTAGCCTTGGTCAAGCGGATCTTCTGCGGCGGGCCATGGGCAAGAAAAATCCTCAGGCTATTGCCGCCCAGCGGGAACAGTTTACAGCGGGGGCCGCAAAAAAAGGGATCCCCACTAATGTGGCCAACAGAATTTTTGATTTGATGTCGCATTTTGCCGGCTACGGTTTTAATAAGAGCCACTCGGCTGCCTATGCCCAGTTGGCTTATCAGACCGCCTACCTAAAGGCGAACTACCCGGTTGAATATATGGCTGCCCTTCTTACCAGTGTTATGGACAACACTGATAAGGTGGCCCTGTATCTTGATGAATGCCGCCGCATGGGCATTGGAATTTTACCCCCTGACATCAATGAGAGTATGGATAACTTTAGTGTTGTTGCCGGGGAACTCCGTTTTGGTCTGGCAGCCGTCAAGAATGTGGGCAAGGGGGCCATAGATAATATCATATCCCAAAGGCGGGAGGGGGGCATGTATTCTTCCCTTCTGGATTTTTGCCGCCGGGTGGATCTGAGGCTAGTTAACAAAAGAGTGGTCGAAAGTCTCATCAAGTGTGGGGCCTTTGGCTCTTTAGAAACCTCCCGGGCTCGATTATTGGCAGGATTGGATGAAATTCTAGAAATGGCTCAACAGTACCAGCAGGACAAAATAAGTGGGCAACACTCCCTCTTCAATCTCTTTGAAACCGACAGCTTCCAGGACTATAACCTCCCCCAAATACCCGAATTTCCCCCCGAACGGCTTTTGGCACTGGAGAAGGAAACCATGGGTTTTTACATTAGCGGCCATCCCTTGGCTCCCTATTCCGATTACCTGCGCAGGCATACTGTTAACAGTAGAGAATTGGAGGATCTAAGAGATGGGGAGCAGGTGGTTTTAGGGGGTATACTTACCACGGGGAAACAGATATTAACAAAAAAGGGTGAGCCGATGCTCTTTGCTAACATCGAGGATCTTACAGGCTCGGTGGAAGTCATTGTCTTTCCCCGTATTTTCACCAAGAGTCGTTCTCTCCTGGAGGAGGATACCTGTCTTTTGATAGAAGGTGTAGTTAATTGGCAAGAAGCGGAGGTAAAGGTAATTGCCAATAAAATTTCCGCCCTTAATTCTAATTTGGACCAAGGGAAATTAGGGGCTCTCTACTTGCGCCTACCCAATCAAAGGGAAAGGTTACTTTTTGAAGAGGTTATCCAATTGTTGCGGCAGTACCCGGGCCCCAACCCCGTTTATTTGTACTTCCAAAAGGAAAGGGTTTTACGTCAAGTCCCCCGCCATCTATCCGTTGAACTAAAGGAAGGGCTCATAGCAGATTTAAAGGCAACTTTGGGGGCTGGGGAAGTGGTTTTAAAGGGCCCCGGTTGCGCAGCAAATAAATGATCTGCCCATTGGAGGGAAAATTTCCCCCGGGATAAAAGGATTCTACTAGCGCTGGGACGAAAATATGGTAGAAGACCCTAGCTCAACTCAACTATGAATAATTATAGGAAGGGAAAAGGAGGTTATGGTTAGGGTATGTGGACTGTGGTATATATTGCCCGCAATCGGATAGAAGCTGAAACACTAAAGGGTATTTTGGATGGTGAAGGGGTTCTAGTTACACTCCGACCAGTTGGTGTTCCCCACTTTGGGGATTCGGGCAACGTAGAAATCCTGGTCCCGGAATCGGAAGCGGAGGAAGCCCATGCAATTCTAAATTCGGTTATAATATAGGAAGAAGTTACCTCTTGGCTTACTTAGAAAGGATGGGATATAGCCAATATTGTTAGGCAGTATAGAAGGGGGGATAGCATTGTGCGAAGAACTAAGATTGTGTGTACTATAGGGCCGGCCAGTGAATCAGCAGAGGTTATCAAAAAAATGCTGATGGCGGGAATGAATGTGGCCCGTTTAAATTTTTCCCATGGGTGCCATAAGGAACAGAGGCGGCGCATACAAATACTTCGTTCCGTGGCTTCAGAACTGGATTATCCCCTGGGGATTCTTTTGGACACCAGGGGCCCCGAAATCCGTATTGGTACCTTTAAAGAAGGAAGCGTCTTTTTGGCAGAAGGAGAGCAATTTATCCTCACCACTAAAAGAGTGGAAGGTAATAATAGCAGGGTTACTGTACAATACGACCGTTTTGCCAAGGATGTGGCGGTGGGGGATACGGTCCTTTTGGATGATGGCTTAATTCAACTTCAGGTGGTATCTACCGACGGTATAGATGTCAGGTGCCGTGTCATTCATGGCGGGCGGCTCAGTGATCGGAAAAAAATTAACCTGCCCAATTCCCAAATTAGCCTCCCACCCTTGTCGGAACAAGATCATGAGGACCTTATTTTCGGGGTGAAACATGGTGTTGATTATGTCGCCGCCTCCTTTATCCAGCGGGCCAGTGATATTTTGACAATTAAGCGTTTCCTGGAGGAGGAAGGGGCGGAAATACCTGTTCTCGCCAAAATAGAGAATGCCCGGGGCGTAGAAAATTTGGATGCGATTTTACGGGTTGCCGATGGTCTAATGGTAGCCAGGGGGGATCTGGGTGTAGAAGTGCCTGCCGAGGAGGTCCCCTTTTTACAAAAGATTATGATTAAGAAATGCAACCGGGTGGGTAAACCGGTGATAACCGCTACCCAAATGCTGGAATCGATGGTGGATAAACCACGGCCAACCAGGGCGGAGGCCAGTGATGTTGCCAATGCTATTTTGGATGGCAGTGACGCGGTAATGCTTTCGGCCGAAACTGCTACCGGGGATTTTCCCGTGGAAGCGGTGGAAAACATGGATCGTATTTCCCGTAGGGCCGAAATGGAACTGGATTATGAAGGTTTATTACGCCGTAAGAGTGAGTCTAGCCACCAGAGCATAACCGATGCCATTGGCTATGCCACCTGTACTACAGCCCATGACCTTAAGGCCAATGCAATCCTTACAGCAACCCAGTCTGGTTATACCCCCCGGATGGTAGCCAGGCATCGGCCAAGGGTACCCATTATAGCCATAACACCGGAAGAAAAAGTTTTAAGGCGCTTAACATTGGTGTGGGGAGTGACTCCCCTTGTAAGGGAACAGGCCAGTAATACTGATGAGATGTTAGAACAATCTGTTGCGGCTGGCTTGGAGGAGGGTTATATTAAAGCGGGGGATCTGGTGGTAACTACGGCCGGCCACCCAATAGGAGTACCGGGCACTTCTAATTTAATCAAGGTTCATACCGTCGGTAATGTTTTGTTGCGGGGGGCGGGGATTGGGCAAAAGGCGGCCACCGGGAGGGTATGTCTAGGGAAAAATCCACGGGACTTCCAGAACAGTTTTCAGCCCGGTGATATTATGGTAACCTTTATGACCGACAAGGAATTTATGCCCTTTATAGAGAAGGCTGCAGGCCTGATAACAGAGGGACCCGGGCTTACCTCCCATGCGGCTGTGGTTGGTTTGAACCTTGGAATCCCGGTTGTGGTTGGGGCCAAGGGGGCCATGGAACTTCTGGCCAAGGAAAAAGTGGTTACAGTTGACAGCAACAGGGGGCTAATTTACCGGGGGAAGGCACATGTTAAATAAGGCTAATATTGCCTTGCCAACTAGACAATTGCACTAAATTATGCTGAAAAAGGGGAGAAGAGAATGCCCAGGGAAAGAAAAATATTGCAGGATGCACAGCGTATTGTGGTTAAGGTTGGGACCTCAACCCTAACCCATGAGACGGGAAAACTTAACCTAGGCCGTATAGAAGTATTGGTGCGAGAGTTAGCCAATTTATCCAACCAAGGCAAAGAGGTCGTTCTTGTTACATCTGGTGCCATAGTAGTGGGTACTAGTAGGGTTGGTTTAAGTGGACGCCCTCGGACCACAAAGGAAAAACAAGCCATGGCTGCCATTGGCCAGGGAATTCTAATGCAGGTTTATGAAAAGATCTTTGGAGAATATAGCTGTGTTGTGGCCCAGATTCTTCTTACAAAGGCAGACATAGATAATGGTAAACGATATCGCAATGCCGTTAATACCTTTAACACCTTGTTTGGCTTAAACGTTATTCCCATTGTAAATGAAAACGACACCGTTGCTGTTGATGAGATTGAATTTGGTGATAATGACTCCCTTTCTGCCCAGGTAGCCCTTCTCATTGCCGCCGATCTACTGGTTATCCTTTCGGATATCGACGGCCTATACACCGCAGATCCCCGTTCTAACACGGACGCAACACTGGTCCCCCTAGTAACCAATATAACGGAGGAAGTTGAAAATTTAGCTTCCTCAGCCGGCGGCGATTTAGGGGTTGGGGGAATGAGCACCAAGATAATTGCTGCCAAAGCGGCTACTGAAGGGCAAATACCCGTGGTTGTTGCCAATGGTAATAACCCTGCCATACTCCGGCAGATACTGGCGGGGGAGGAGGTTGGCACCTTGTTTTTACCTAGCCCAAAGGATGGCTAGGGGTAATTTATTGGGGAAATAGACTTGGAAAAAAGGAGGAAAAAGAATGAGCCAATTGCTTGAACAAGCCATGGCCGCAAAAAAGGCTGCTGAAACCCTGGCCCACCTTGCTAGCGGGATTAAAGATCAGGCCCTGGAAGCCATGGCGGTGGCCCTAAGGGAAAAGGAAGATTATATTATTGCTGCCAATGCAAAGGATTTAGAGGCGGGTCGTGAAAAGGGGCTATCTGCGGCCTTGTTGGATCGTCTGGCCCTTAATAGCCAGAGAATTGCGGCCATGGCTGAGGGGCTAAGGACGGTACAATCTTTAACAGACCCCGTTGGGGAAATAATTTCCATGTGGCGGCGGCCTAATGGTATGCAGGTGGGTCAGATGAGGGTGCCATTGGGGGTTATTGGCATTATTTATGAGGCACGCCCCAATGTCACCGTGGATGCGGCCGGCCTTTGCCTAAAGGCGGGGAATGCCGTTGTTCTGCGGGGTGGTTCTGAGGCCATTAATTCAAACAAGGCAATAGTGGAAATTATTAGTGGTGCTGCCACGGATGCGGGAATTCCCGCCGGTGCAATTCAATTGGTCACAAGCACAGATCGCACCGCAGCTGTGGAAATGATGCGGCTTAATGACTACATTGATGTTCTTATTCCCCGGGGTGGAAGCAGGCTTATTGAGACTGTAATTGAAAATGCCACTGTCCCAATT
Organism: Bacillota bacterium; assembly: GCA_012518435.1. GTDB lineage: Bacteria > Bacillota > DTU030 > DTU030 > DTU030 > JAAYTH01. Next base: position 27,230 of record JAAYSG010000025.1, on the reverse strand, counting down.
ATTCAAACGGGTATTGGCAATTGTCATGTTTACGTTGATGGTGAAGCTGATCTTAAGATGGCCAGGGAAATTGCTTACAATGCCAAAACCCACCGGCCCGGCGTATGTAACGCAGCGGAAAGTTTGCTTGTGGACCGGCTGGTTGCGGATCAATTTTTGCCAGTAATCGTGAAGGACCTAGAAGAGGGTGGCGTAGAGGTTAGAGGTTGCCCAGAAACAAGGAGAATATGTCCCACTATAAAGGAAGCCGGTGAGGAGGACTGGGCAACGGAATACCTGGACTATATTATTTCCCTAAAGGTTGTGGATGGCTTAAATGAGGCTATTGAGCATATAAATAAATATGGGACAGGACACTCGGAGGCCATTGTGACGGAAAACTACAATAGGGCCCGGCGTTTTCTGGAGGAAGTTGATGCTGCTGCAGTATATGTTAATGTTTCTACGCGTTTCACCGATGGATTTGAGTTTGGTTTTGGAGCCGAGATTGGAATTAGCACCCAAAAACTCCATACCCGTGGCCCCATGGGACTCAAGGAACTGACAACTATTAAGTATATTGTCCTGGGATCCGGACAAATTAGGGAGTAGGATGGGTGAGCAATTACAACACTTTCGGGAAAATTCCGCCCTTAGTGAAGATAGGCAAAATATTTTCCTAATTTTGCAGGGTTTCCATATTGGGAAAACGAATAAATATATAGTGGCCAATACCGTTTTTTCCCTTTTTACCGATGACCTTTCCCGCTGAGGCAGTAGATGCCGGTCGCCAACATTGTTGCTATTGGCCCCTGGTTCCGGCAATGTTGGTTTGATGACCCTCGCCGGGAGGCATATATGGGCATACTGCGGGAAACCCATTAAATTGCTAAGGAGGTGGGTTAGGGGTAAAAATAGTCTTGGGCCGGAAGTTGGGCTGAGGGAGGTACCAGTATGAAGGTAGCTAAGGATCAAATAGTTGCCATGATAAAGGAAATGGCTGCCAGTGTGGCTGAAAACAAAAAATATCTTACTGAACTTGACAGTGCTATTGGCGATGGAGATCACGGTATTAACATGGATAGGGGATTCCGCAAGGTATTGGAAAGACTCCCCGCTGTTGAGGATAAAGACGTCGGTAGCATTTTTAAAAACGTGGGGATGAGCCTCATATCGGCTGTGGGTGGAGCTGCGGGCCCCCTATATGGTACCTATTTTATGGAATTTGGTAAAGTTGCCGCTGGAAAGGAAGAATTGACCAACGGTGATCTGGAGAAAATGTTGGCGGCGGGGTTAAATGGCATTAAGAGACGGGGCAAGGCTGTAGTTGGTGAAAAGACCATGGTGGATGCCCTGGAACCGGCAGCTGAAGCCTTTGCTGCAGCAGCAGCGAAGGATAAGACCCCCCTGGCATGTTTTCAAGCAGCAGTTGCCGCCGCCAAAAAGGGCAAGGAAGCAACTATCCCCATGCTTGCCAAGAAGGGTCGTGCCCATTACCTGGGTGAGCGCAGTATTGGCCACCAGGATCCCGGGGCCACATCCTCCGAGCTAATTTTAGCTTCCATGCTCAAGGTTCTAGAAGGTTAAGGAAGGGGTATTGCGGTGGTTGGTGTGGTGATTGTGTCCCATAGTTTAAAAGCGGCGGAGGGCATTAAGGAAATTGCCCAGCAAATGGGTAGTGACGTGCCCCTTGCTGCAGTTGGCGGCACAGCCGATGGCCGAATTGGCACCGATCCCCTAATGATTAAGAAGGCCATTGAAGGTGTAATGGGTCCCGATGGTGTCTTGTTATTGGTAGACCTGGGTAGTGCGGTTATGAATGCCCAACTGGCCGTGGAAATGTTGGGGGATGAAGACCAGGAGCAAGTTGTACTTAGTAATGCCCCGATCCTGGAAGGGGCGGTGGTGGCCGTTGTGGAATCTGCCATGGGCCATGATCTGGAAAGGGTGAAAAGGGCTGCGGAGGAAGCAAGCCATATGGAAAAACTGCTTTAGGGAGTAATTTTCCTTGGTTGGGTTTTATGGAAGTAGGATACTGGCGAAAATAATATCGTAAAGGAGGATGGTTTTCTATGTTTGACCTGAACACTATTTTGGCTGCCCTTGGTGGTGGTTTTTTCGGGGCTGCAATAGGCGGTGTAAATGCCTTTATGTTTACAGGGTTAGCCGTAATGGCTGGAGTTGCCGCCTCTGCCATTGATCCTTCTGCAGCGGCTATAATTGACAATGTTGCATTTGGCCCCATGTTTGGGCCCCACATTGCCTTTTGTGGTGGTGTTGCCGCAGCGGCCTATTTAGCTCGCAAAGGGGATCTAATCGAATCCGGGAAGGACATTGCTACTCCATTGATCAAATTTGGTGATCCCGGGGCACTTATTGTTGGTGCTGTTTTTGGCGTTATTGGACATATTATTAATTCTCTTTGGGTAAGTATTAATCTTCCTACAGATACCATAGCACTAACTGTTGTTGTCTCGAACTCATTGTCCAGAATTATTTGGGGCAATGGTGTCTTTGGCAAGGTGCCGGAGGGGGGTAGCCTGTTACAAACAACGGAAGATAACGTCTGGGTGCCGGCGCAAAAGGGTATTCCCATGTTGGTAGTTATGGGCCTGGGCCTTGGTGCAGTATCTGCATATTCTTCCCTGGCCACGGGGTCCCCTGTAATCGGCTTTGGTATAGCTGCCTTTAGCCTTCTATTTGCCGGCGGCCCGGTCTGGCACCATATGGCATTACCAGCTGGCCAAGCCGCCTTGGCCACCGGTAGTATTGTCGTGGGGGCTGTTTTCGGGGTTGTAGGCGCCCTCCTGGGTGAACTGGGTGCACGCCTCCTCTTTAACTATGGTGACACCCACACTGACCCGCCAGCCTTTGGGATATTCATCTCCATTGCGATTATTCTCCTATTCCTTTAAATAAACCGTAGTTGGCCCTTCTAATATTTCCAGTAGGCCCAATGATTCGCCCTATAAATTACTGGCAGAACATCTGATGTGGTCTCCCTGAGGGACCGCATCAGTTGTTTCTATTGAAATACAGGCCTCGCTTAACCACTTGGTGCTGATAATTTACTGGAAAAGGAGAAAAATAAATACTCCTAGTTCCTTCCCTTTAGTTCGGGTAGTTTAGGAAGTGATTGCCAAAGGGGTGATGTATAAATGGCAGAAGCATTATTGGAGATAAAAAATAAAAGTGGACTCCACCTTCGCCCGGCGGCGGAATTTGTGAAAAAAGCCAATGAATTTGAGGCCAATATAACTCTGGAAAGGGAAGGGAAGGTTGTAAACGGCAAAAGTATCATCCATGTACAGGCCTTGGGGGTCCGCCAAGGAATGACCATAAAATTAAGGGCGGAGGGTAAAGATGCTCAGGAGGCAATTGCCGCCCTGAGTGGGCTGGTAAATAGTGGTTTCGGTGAGGGGTGAATTGTTTCCCGGTCGGGGCCGCCTTTATCTGGTTGTAATTTTATAGGCTTCATGACCTACGAGACCCGGTAGTTTCCTCATCGGGTCTCGTACATTAACTGCGGCCCTTGCAGCCACCAATGTTGGTAAAAAAACAACATTGTTATATGGAGGGATAAACTTCTTGGTGGTCAAAATGGTGGCCAAACTCAGTTTTTGCAATAAATAAGGCTTCCGGCTATTGGCTGGAAGCCTTGATAATTCTGGTGCCGAAGGTGGGAGTCGAACCCACACGAGGTTGCCCCCACTGGATTTTGAATCCAGCGCGTCTACCAGTTCCACCACTTCGGCATCTTTGCATTTTTTAGTATAGACCAAGATATTCCCCTTGTCAAGGGGGGAAAAGCTTGAGATTGTAGAACACTAGCGGAAAAGCGATAATGTCTCATTAGACGACAAGGGAAAATGTCATCTATGAGAGAGGAGATATTTAACATGACCGAAGGGGAGAACACCAGCTTAAGAGTGATCAACCAAACCATTTATGGGATTCTCACTATCGGGGAAGCAGCTGATTTGCTCAACCTCAGTGAACGGCAAGTGATCAGGTTAAAAGGAGGAGTTATTAAGGAAGGACCTGCGTTTATAATCCACAAAAATAGGGGGGGAAAGCCAAGTCATGCTATTCCTGATGAAATGAAGCGCACTATTATTAAACTAAAGCAATCGGGGGTGTATCGGGAGGCGAATTTTAATCACTTCCGGGAACTGTCGGAGGAACATGAGGGGATAGTAGTTAGTTACCCCACTGTACATAGGATACTAAGCCAGGCGGGAATAGTTAGCCCCAAAAAGCACCACAAAAGGAAGGTACACCATCGCCGGAAGAGAAAGCCCCAGGAGGGAATGTTGGTACAGATAAATGCTTCACCCCATACCTGGTTTATTGGTGGAGGTAGATATTCCCTACATGGGGCTATTGATGATGCCACCGGCAAGATCCTATCCCTGTTCTTTAGCAAGAATGAATGTCTTGAGGGTTATTTCCAATTAATGCGGAGGGGTATTAAGGTGTTGTACGATGAAAGGATTTATGAAACTAAGGAGCTAAGGGAGAAACCCAAGGTGAAGGATGTGCAAAAGGAGAGCAAGCAGATGAAGAAAAGACGGAGGGTTGTGCTAGCAGAGGATTATCCCTGGCGTTTATCGGCAAAGGAAAGGCCCAGGGTGAGCTATGAGGAGTCAGACAGAGAGTTGTTAGAACGACTCTATAACTCTACTCAAGCCTGGGCCTAATGCGGTTAACGCATTTTTATCATACTACGTTTACCCTGGCTAGTGCAAATTAAATCTACACCTACTATCTGGTGGTTTTGGTCGCCTGCGAAGCCCTTTATACGAAATACGCCTATGGCAGCCTCTTTGGCTGAAGGCCGTGTAAAGCGCGGCTACCGGTGGCCTCCGTAAGACATAGGCCAAGAGGCTCTAGGTCAAGGGCGGTCAAAACTTTCCCTTTGCCATCTCCGAGCTTTTCAACTCCACTAAATGGCTCTATTGGGCAGTGGATATGCCGTTCGTATGGATTTGGGGATAACTCCTGGAACAGGGTTATCCCCAAGCTCCACACTCTTTTGCAAGGCAAAAACGGCGTTGCCCATATAACCACAGCCACTACTATTAATACAATCTAACCCTATCTTGATTATACAGGATGACATTTTCACTGAATAAATTATGTGCCCTTTAGGTGACATTTTCAAAAACCATTGACAGGGTCTTTTGGGGTGCAAATGTAGAACGACCAGGGTTTCGTTCACAGAAGTTTAATCAGTTAAAAAAGGTGTTGCAAAGGGTGGGTATCCCTAAGGTATTATGGTGTTGGCAATACAACCAAGTACCTTAGAAGGGAGACCCACCCAATGACATTATACAATTAACCTAGGGCCTTTGGGAACCCCCCCAGGCCGCAAATTAAACAATTATTTCTTTGCTGGACATGCATCCCTTGGAAGGTGGCTGAAATTATGGGGGGAGGCGGGATATATACCCTTAAAGGTTTGGTTGGTCGGCTTCCTGTTGACAAAAGGTGGGCTATTGTGTATTCTGAGGGTGCAATTTGGTTAATGTATAACCCTTGGGAACAATGGGATTAAGACAGGTTCATATTTTTTCTTAAGGAAAGGAGGCGATGAAATGTTTCCCTTGTTTTATGATCCCACAATGATTATTGTTCTCCCGGCCATTATTTTGGCTATGTACGCCCAAGCCAAGGTACAAGGCACCTTTCGCCGCTACCTAAATGTTCAGGCCTATAGTGGTTTGACCGGAGCCCAGGTTGCGCAGGATCTTCTCCGACGGCAGGGTTTGCATGAGGTGCGTGTGGAGATGGTCCCGGGCAATTTGACAGATCATTATGATCCCCGCTCCAAGGTAGTCCGGCTTTCCAATCCAGTATACAATGGACATTCCCTTGCGGCTTTGGGAGTTGCGGCCCATGAGACCGGCCATGCCATCCAGCATGCAACCCATTATCTGCCTCTTAATATTAGGCATAGTTTAGTCCCCGTGGCTAACATTGGTTCCCAGTTGGGCTTGCCCCTGGCAATTATTGGTATCTTTTTCTTCCAGAGCCAGTTGTTGCTACAAACGGGGATCATTCTCTTTGCCGGGGCGGTACTTTTTCAGGTGGTTACCTTACCTGTGGAGTATAATGCCAGCAGTAGGGCCCTAACCCTATTGGAAGAGGGCGGCTATTTAAGGAGCCAGGAGCTTGGTGGTGCTAAGGAAGTCCTCAATGCGGCTGCCTTAACCTATGTGGCAGCCACCCTAGTAGCCCTCCTACACCTTGTTCGCCTTTTACTATTGGCATCAAGGTTTTCGGGCAATAGGCGCCGATAATAAATAATGGTAACCGTCTTTTCCCAATTAAGTGAAACCGGCTCCCCCCTGGGAGCCGGTTAGACCTATTAAATTCTGCCCATTTCTTGGCCACAGCAGCTACCGGGTGAAGTAGAAACCCTGTTGCAGCTATTACAGACGTAACTTCCCTCCAAAACCATGGCCTGGCCGTGACAAAAATCGGGAAGTCTTGATCTTCGCTCACATTCCCGGCAAATATAACCCACCATTTTCACCCCCCGATAATATCTCCCTTTAGTCTTTCCCGGAAGGGTGAATTTTAGCAAAGAAATGCCGGTATTTGTTGTTTTTTCTTGGCAATGCCGCCCAAGTACTTTTAACTAGCCACATTCCCGCTGCGGGCTGGCTGGGTTTCTGCTTGGGTTGGAGGGAGGTCTATATTTGGGGAGGGAGGTGGGAAGGGATGCTCATTGTTAATACACCGGAGGTTCCGGGCCGGAGGATCAGTAGCTCCTTGGGCCTAGTTAAGGGGAGTACTGTCCGGTCCAAGCACTTTGGTAAGGACATAATGGCTTTGTTAAGAACACTAGTCGGTGGTGAGGTTAAGGAGTATACAGAAATGTTGGAAGATGCCCGGGTTGAGGCAATGGCAAGAATGGTTGAGGAAGCCGAAGGTCTGGGGGCCAATGCCATAGTTAACATAAGATTCGCCACCAGTCAGACCATGTCAACGGCGGCCGAGTTGTTGGTATATGGAACAGCCGTGATCTTGGAAGAATAGAAGGACTGCTCCCGGGAGCAGTCTCTTCACTGGAGTGGCATCGCTAGGACCTGGTGTCTTCCCAATAAATATCTACCGCATCCCCGCTTTGGATGGGTGAAGTGAAATTGGCGGGTTCGCCATTTACCCTTAATATTAGGTGGGTTCCCTTGCCCTGGGCCCTGGGGTCATAGTGGGCGAAAAGGTCGGCCAAAAGGATTTGTTTTGGGGTGCTTACCCTTATATCGGCATCGGGGGTGAGAGGGGTACTTAGGGATGCCTTTTCCCCATTCATGGTGATTTCAATTTCCCGGGGGAAGGTGAAGGGTTTTTTGTTGAGGATGATTTCCATGTTTTCTTCAAAAGCCCCAAGGATATCCCCCAAGGTCGGCGTTAGGACAGATTCCCTATGGGTTATGGTATCACCTTCTTTTACCAATGTTTCCGGACTAGCCGGATGTCCGTTTACCAAAAGAACATATCTTTTCCGGGTACTTGTTTTCCCTTTCCCGTTTAGGGTGTAACTATATTTTTCTTCCAATAAATCCTTTTCAGCCACCCCTTCAGCACTAAGGAGATACTTTAAGGGGCGGCAATATTTGATTTCTAAGCGGGCACGGTCGGCGATGGGAGTGTTCAGATCCTTCACTTCCTTACCATTCATAAAAACTTGTGGTGGTATGGAAGCGGAACGGCCGTTGATTTGGACCTTTGCCCTTTTATCTTTCAATATATCACCAATGGTAGCCGTGGCATTGCGCCCATCCCGGGGGGGCTTAAATACAAGCTGATCATCCTCCTCTAGGGCAGTATCAAGGGCTGCCTTTTTGCCATTGACAAGGATTTGAGCGGGCTCACCCATTTCACCCTTTATGATTTTGAGTTGTCCGTTAACTTCAATGGTTAAGGCCAGCCCGGGACGGGGATGGAGCCTTTCCCATTGGGTGTTGGTAGCTAGGAGGGCATCGGCAACGATGGTATCTTCCAAATTCCAAAGGTGGATAGGGTTACCATTGACGAAAACCCGCCGGTAAATGAAGGGATGGTCCCTAAAGGCCCATACACCGATACCAATGGGGGTAACAGCCTGGGGGCCAGCTAATCTTTTGGGATGTCCTTTAATTCCCTCTAGGGACTCCCTTCGTCTAATCCCTACCCGTTCGGGACTTAAACCAAGGGCTTCGGCCAACATTTGTGGTAGAAATGGTGTTTGGCTACCTCCACCAATTAATATAAGGCCATCGGGTGCTCTTTGATTTAATTTTAGTATTGTGGTGGCTATTGCCTGGGCCAGGTCGGCCACTATGGGTTTTAATGTGTTCTTAACCTGAGTTGAGGGTAGTGTGATGCCATTTCCCATAATATCTGTGAATTTTACCTCCCTTTGTCCCAATTTCCTTTTTAGCTTTTCACCCACCGGGAAATCCAGGAGATAGGTACTACAAAGGGATTCGGTTATTTCATCCCCGGCCCGAGGCACCATATCATAGGCTATAATTGTTCCCTTGCGGCTGATGGCAATGTCGGAAGTTCCAGCACCAATATCCACCAGGGCCAGGTTCAAGTTTCGCATTCCCGGTGACAAGGTGACATTGAGGGCGGCGATGGGTTCCAGGGTGAGGCTATGGACTTCCAGGCCCACTGTCTCCAGGACTGCTAGAAGGCTATCGATAACAACCTGGGGGAGAAAGGTGGCAATGACTTCTACACCTATTTCCTGTCCCCGTTGTCCCACCAGGTTTAAAATGGGGTGTCCCTCCAGGTAATAATGAAGGACGCTGTAGCCAACACAAAGATAGCCTTTAGCCTGCTTGGAACCAGCATTGGCCAATTCTGCCTGGGCCCGGCGCACTGCCTCCAGTTCCAGGGCCCGGACTTGGGCTGCCGTTACCATTTGCGTTGGTCGGGGGGTTTGACGGGATGCACCTTGGGCTGTGGCCAATGTACGTCCAGCGGCTGCCAGGGCTGCCTTTTTTAGTTTGCATTTAATACGGTTCTCCAACCCTTCCTTAACCCTTTTGACCACTGCAGCAACGGCATTTATGTCATGAATTTGCCCCTGGAACATGGAACGGTAGGGATGCTCTTCTATTTGAACAGCCTTTATGCGGTAACCCCCGGCTTCAGCAGCCATTACCAGGCCGACAATTGTGCGGGTGCCAATATCAAGGGCTAAGACATAGGGTTCTGTTGCCATGGAATTTCCTCCCCAAAGAGATTTTCTTACTTGCGTTCTTTCATTAATTTGCCATCATTCGGCAATTTTCCTGCTTAGCAGTTGTTTTTTCTTTTTTAAGGCCATTAGGGATGGCAAAGGTGGGGGTCCTTGGCGATTGCTCTGGCAAGCAATCTTGACAAGTTTAGATTTTTGGAGTATAAGTATATTTGTGGTTAATTTCAGCGCTGTGGACTGAATACGGGGGCTAGGGGTATTATCTGTGGTCTTCGGTCCATGGGGAGCAAAGATGCCATCCTTTGCCCCAATAGGGTTGGAAATGGATAGTTCTAGAGGGCTTTGTTTCAAGTATACAGGAGGTGTGGTTAACATTGCCAACATACGAATATGAATGTCCCCAGTGTGGTATTTTCGAGGAATATCATTCCATTACATCACCTGCTTTGAAAAGGTGTCCAACCTGTGGCAGTAAACTTCGGCGCTTGATAAGCAGAAATGTAAATGTCCTTTATAAGTGTTCTGGTTTCTATTGTACTGATTATGGAACTGGGACACATAAGCAGGGGAGCAAAAGGGATGATAAAAAATCATCTACTGCCTGAGAAATCTTTACCCGGGATCATACCCGGGTATTTTGTTTTTATAGGGGGTAATTTCCCCCAAAAACAAAATAAAAAATTGTCCTTTGGCAGGGATCAAATAGTTTTTCGCGAAGTTTTTAACAAACAACTTAAACACGTAATGGGAAGGGGGAATAGTAGCTGTAGTTTGATCCATCCCGGGGCACCTGGTAAAGTCAACTCCGCTGGTTAGGGCTGGCAACGTTCAACACTTTAGCTAGAAAGAACATTTGGGAGGTGGAGACACTATGAAGACAATTGATATGCTGGGGCTAGGGGCCTTTATTGCCACGGGAACAGGGTTGATATTAACTTCCCTACTAAAACAAACTGGACCCTGGATAATGGTCGCAGCGGTTATTGCGGTTGGTTATTTTTTTGGTCTTTATAATTATTATAAGAGTATGTGCCGAAATGAGGTGAAGAAAAAATGAATCGTGGGCGGGCCTTTTTAACTATTTTGGTGGCAACGATGGCTACTGTAGTTACTTATTATCTTAACCATGACTTGGGCTATGGGGCTGTTATTGCCAATGGGTTTGTGGGGGTTTTGGCTGGACTGGCCCTACCGGGGGATCTGGCTGGGGCTGCCTATACCGCATCCTTTGTCGGGATGTCTGCCACAACTGTTATCCCCTCTTTTACCCTTTCCATATTGGCCGGAATAGTAGCGGGAATAGTAATTGTGGCCACCGCTCCGGTCTATGCGGGTCTGGGTGGAAAGGGTGGGACGACTGCGGCAACCTCAGTACTTATTACCCGTGGAATCATACGTACACTTGGTTTATAGGGGAAGGGAGGTCATTTGCATGGAAGTGCTGGTTTTGCTTATTACGGCTACTTTGGCCGGTGTTGCCGCCTATATCATTAGTGTTGAGTTGGGCAAAGGGGCGGTGTTGGGATCGGCTATAGTGGTTTTAACCGGTGGAATAGTCTTCCCCCCACTTTTTGGGGATTTGGGTAGTAGTATGGCCCTAATTACCGCGACTGCTGCCTATGCTGGCATGGTCTCCAAGGATAATGTACGCTGTTGGGGAGAAATGGCAGTGGTTGGTTGTATGAGTGGGCTTTTATTTTTGGCTGCTGCCCCCGCTTATCCCGGTGTGGGGGGGAGATTGGGCACCATTGGTGCCATTGCTTGCCTAGGTTTTATGGGCTTTAGGCACTTATTTGCCGGCATGGGCCAGAAGGACATGCCTGTAACCGCAGATGGGAAGAGGGATGTTAGCAGCAATTGAAATTGTTGAAACTGCCAGAGGGCAAATTAGTTCTAGCATACGCGGGTAATTATACCAAGGTTCCAGCCCCGTGAATATTGCCGGGGGAAAAAGAAGCAGGGCGCTATGGAATTTTGGGCCCTGCTTCTTTCTTGTTTCTGCCTATTTAATATATCCTTAATTCCTTAGCTCCTAGACTCTTTTTGTCCACAAGGTCTTCCCGGGCGGAGGGAACGGAGATGATATCGGGGTGGCCATCACTGATGTAGCGTTCTCCGGGATTATTAGCAAAGTAGGTTAGCCATTTTTCCAGCTGCTCACCATCGGCGCGAATCCGGGGCAGACGGTGGGGGTTATATTTTAGCCCATTGGGTGCTGGAGCCGGTTCGGCTCCCACCAAAAGGATGCCATCATTGTGGTAGGCATACCCCTCATATTGACCTGCCATTAGGGAGTCGCAATCCTTGGGGGAGGCACCATAGGGTAGGGCGAGGCTGCGCACCTTGTAGCCCGGGAGGTATTCCTGGGTTTTTTTATTGTGGAGGGCCAATTCCCTTTCCACATCTTTGGTATTCAGCTTGGCCAGGTTTACATGGCCATGGGAATGGTTGCCAATTTCAAAACCCTTTTCCACTAAATAGCGTAGCTTTTTTTCTCTATATTCGGACTGGCCAAAGGGGTTGCCATAATAAATATAGAAGGTGGCCGCTAGACCAAAATCTGGATGCTCATGATAAAATTCCTCCAGAATGGCAACGGCACTGTTGGGGTCAATTTCAATTGTATCACCGTCATCAATGTAGTTAAATTGGCCTTGGGTGCCATCGTCAAAGGTAATGATGACCGGCGAAAAACCTGCGGGGGTTTTGATGTTATTGGCCAAAAAATCATTGAGACTGATTAAACGATAGCCTTCTTGGTAAAGTCTCAGCAGGTCTTGGCGAAAGTTTGCCGGTGTTCTGGTCCATTCACCCTCGGGTTCACCAATTTGATGATACATGAGAATCATTACCTGGCCCACTTCATTGGGTTCAACCCCGGGTGGGATTGGATCGGGCAGGGGAGTAGCAAGGGGCTGGTGTTCTCCGTCTTCGCTAACTACTGGCCCCTCTCCAACCGGTGCACCGTTTTTATTCCCATTTTCCCTTGCCATGGGGCCTGTGCATGCGCACAGCAAGTGAATTACGGCTAGCATGAGGAGAAAATAGGCTGCTTGTCGTTTCGTCCGTCCCCTTATCATTATTGTCAACATTCGCTGTAACCACAGATGCATTGGGCACATCCTTCCGCCCGCACAAGGGTGTAATTTCCGCAGGAGGGACAGAGTTCAAAGTTGGGCCCTTGGGCCTGGGGATTGGGGTTTTCTTGGGATGTGGCCTGTTCCCCTTGGGTATTATTGCTGATGTATTCATCATAAAGAACCTTGCCGATGGCATCGGCCAGGGAGCGAACGCGATCGGGGCCGAAACCCAACTGTCGTTCACCGCCAATACCTTTCAATTGTTTTGTGACCCAGCGCAGGGGTACTCCCGCCCGCAGTAGACCACTGGTAAGGCGTCCTATGGCCTCACAATCGGCCTGGATATCGGAACCACCGTGACCCACCTGGATAAATAGTTGTACTGGCAGTCCGTCAAGTTCTGTTACAAAGATTTGGGCCTTGCCGACTGGGGTTTCCCGTTCAAACCAGCGGGCAGGTAGGCGATTAGGCAATTCCATGGGTCGGACATTACCCCACTCGGCCAGTACATAACCCTTTTTACGAAGGTAATTGCGCAGTTGGCTGAAGGTTTTCGTCTTGGATAGCTGGTGGTCGAGCCAGGCCAGGGATCCAGAGGGCGCCATTTTATTCTCCTTGTCTTCTTCCTTGGTGCCTATGGTCAATATACCTTGTTTGCTCCCATCTCGAAAGATTGTAATTCCCTTGCAGCCTAATTTCCAGGCCAGGGTATATGCAGCCTTAACATCACTTATGGAAGCCCCATGGGGCAAATTCACGGTTTTGGAGATGGCATTATCCACGTGCTTTTGTAAGGCGGCCTGCATTTTAATATGATCTTGCCAGTGAATATCATGGGCAGCGGCAAAAATTCGTTGCCATTTTTTCGGGACCCCATCTACATTTTGCACAGATCCCTTTTGGGCAATATGATCCATTAATTCTTCACTATAGAAACCCTCGCGGTGGGCCACTTTTTCAAAAAGGGGATGAATGAAGCGGAGGATCTGCCCATCGGCCGTCCGGCGGGTAAAGGCTACGGCAAATATGGGTTCAATCCCACCGGTACCCCCGATAATAATTCCGGTGGTTCCGTTAGGGGCAACGGTGGTGGTTGTTGCATTACGCATGGGCAGCCCTTTTTTTTCCCAAATTGAACCCTTCCAATTGGGAAAGGTTCCCCGACTGGCGGCCAGTTCCTGGCTGGCAGCATGGGCTGCCTCCTGCACTATTTGCATGACCCGGGCCGCCAATTGCCTCCCCTCTTCCGAATTATAGGGAAGTTCAGCGGCAATAAGCAAATCGGCCAAGCCCAGGATCCCCAAACCGATCTTTCTATTGGCCCGCACCATTTCGTCCATTTCTGTCGTTGGATAAGAGGAAACATCAATGACATTATCCAAGGCACGTACGGCAAAGGCTGTGTCCTCCCGTAGTTTATCTTCGGAAATGGATTTCGTTTCTTCATCCCAGTAGGCAGCCACATTGATGGCTCCCAGGTTGCAAGCCTCAGCATGGAGAAGTGGTTGTTCACCGCATGGATTTGTTGTCTCAATGGTTCCCACCTGGGGGGTGGGGTTGTCCCGATTAATTTCATCGTAAAATAAAAGGCCCGGGTCACCAGTTAGCCAAGCGGATTCACATATGGTATCGAACAATTCCCGTGCATTGGCCTGTCCCCAAATTTCCCCATTGCGGGGGTTTATTAGGGGGTAATAGGGGTCATCATCTTCACCAACGGCCTTTTGCATGAATTCATCCCGGGCCATTACGGAAATATTGAAATTAGTCAGGTCCCCATCAATTTTAGATTGGATAAATTCCTTTATGTCGGGGTGATCGGCTGCCAGGCAGGCCAGGGAGGCACCTCTACGGATACCGCCTTGCTTTACGGCCTCCGTGGCCCGGTTGAAGACCTTAATAAATTCCACTGGTCCCGATGACTCTCCACCGGTGGAGCTTACCCTATCACCCTTGGGGCGCAGGGCCGAAAAGCTATATCCAGTGCCACCACCGGCCTGTTGTACCAAGGCCATGGTCTGCAACATCTGGAAAATATGTCCCATGTCGTCTTTGACTTCGAAGGCGGTGCAGGCTGCCTTGGAAAGCCTACGACCCTTACCAGAGTTTGTTAGGGTGGGTGTATTGAAGATGAGTTTTTTTGCCACCATTAGTTTATAAATACCTTCTGCTATTTCGCGAATATCCTCCTTGCTTCCACCGTAGTTTTCTTCGGCGGAGGCTGTTTCCACCGCAACCCGCCAACACATATCTTCCGGAGTTTCAATTACTTCTCCTTCTTCATTGCGTAGTAGGTAATTTCTGTTTTTAAGGATGGTTATGGCATTATCGGTCCATTGGCCGGATTCTGCAGGGCGCGGCCATTCCCGCCAAAGGGGAAGGGCCTGATGAGTTTTTTTTGCTTTAGTCATTGTGGTCCTCCTTTACTTACTAACGCCGGGTAATTTTCAGTTATCTAATCATAGCATAAAATAGTAATTATTTCATTGCCAAGGTGCTTGTCGCAAATCTTTGAAAAACGGTTATATGATAGAATATTGGTGGTAACCTTGTCTAATCCCGCCGCTATATTATTTTGCCCCTACAATTATTTTACTCCATCCCTGGGGGGGCCTGTATTTTTGCCAGGCTAATTTTTCCCCTTCCTTGGCGTTAATATTTTTGTGTTGCCAAAAGCAGGGAAGGGATGGCCAAAAACAGAATTACAGCAGGGGGAGGGAAGTGACCAATGCTTGTTGTGGACAAAGGGCTACAGAAATTACTAAAAAATGTCAACCTATCACTTCGGGACCGAACCTTGAATTATCCCAGTCGGGAGGCAATTAGGCAGTACCTTGGGAAAAAGGTGGGTATATTTCATAAACCCGCTCCCCTAAAGGCAAATACCTTGGAAGCCTTGGCCGGCGGTCGTCCCCTCCTGGGAGTAGATGGATCCGTACATTCCTATGGGGCAACCTTCCCCCATATAATACACTGTTTTCGGGCCTTGGCCGCGGCCACAACATCGGCCGTGGAAAATGGTATCTTTCAAGTTGATTTATTTTACCCAGAAATGGCGCCACACCGCCGGGAAATAGAAGAAATGGTTAGTCGGGCTGCTGCAGATGGAGAGGTATTAACCCCCGAGGCGGCAGCAGCCCGGGTGGTGCGACAGAAGCTAGCGGTTTTGGAAATAGAGGTGGCTATTGAGGCCGTAAGAAGGTATCAACCCTTTGCAGTTTTATTTGATGGCGGTTTTCTTCGTTATGGTGGGCTGGCTCCAAGCCAATGGCAAACATACCGGGAACTTTCCCTGGCCAGGGATGTGATGAGTGTGGGGGTCATTGAAGAGGTTGGAACCTTTGATTTGGCCCGGTATGTTTCCGGCTCTTTTCCCGGGGCAACTTCCTTTGGCTGTGATCGGGAGCTCCTCTTTGGTCTTCTGGATAGGGGGGAGTGGCTGGCAATAAGGGAAGGCCTTAAATTTAAGAAAACTTACTATACCTGCTTTGCCCGACCGGGACGCCACCCCGGGGTTGTGGCCTATGATTTCTTTCAGGAACAAAGCCGGCAAGTGGCAAAGTTCATTCCCCTTCTTTTTGCCCTCACTCCCCTGGGGGGAAGGGGGATTCCCCACTGGCTCGATCTGGTGGATAACGCGGTACGGATTAGGCGAAGTGAAATGGAGCTCCTGCTTGCCACTGGCCTAGATAAGGGGGTGCGGGAGCGGTTATTTGTGCCAAAGCGGGAAGGAAGAATACTGTAATTAGGGGGGAACCCAATGCAGATTGTAGGCCACACCACACAACAGGAGGTTTATGCCGCCTCTAGGCAGCGTCCCTTTCGCATTAATGAACTCCTCCTAATAGAGGATAAGGTCCATAATTATCCCCTGGGGGAAGTTGTGGAAACCCAGTCTTTTAATAGATATATTCCCCTGGTTACTGAGCACAGCGATTTAGTGGACCGCCGAGTAAGGGAAAATTTGGCCCAATTAGGGTACGATATTGAGGCTGATACAATCCATTTGGCCCGGATTAGAATTTTAGCTGAATTGGTATCTCCGGTTTCCGTTGGCATAGCCGTGCGGGTACCTGCCTTCAAGGAAATAGAAGACTTCCTCATCCCTCGGGATCCCGATACGGGTTTGGTACTGGGGGTAATTAGGGGAACGGAGGAACTTACCAGTGGTTTGCCCGCCAATCTAACCAATGTGGCCCTGCTATATCAAAAGGATAAGGGGGTTTTGCCCCAAAGGGGAATCCCTTATATAATGGACCACTGGACTTGGCCCGAATACCCCCATATTGGTATCTTTGGTGGTTCCGGATCGGGAAAATCCTTTGCCCTACGGGTTTTGTTGGAGGAGGTAATGTGGCAACAACTGCCAGCACTTGTCTTGGATCCTCATTTTGAGCTATCCTTTACTGAAGCCTTCCCTGATTTACCCCCACCTTATCGGGGGGATTTCGCCCGTCGCTCTACGGTACTTATGGCCGGTCGGGATGTGGGTATTCTCTTTGAGGAATTAAATGGGGCAGATTTACTAGCCCTTTTGCAGGCGGCGGGAGAGGTAACGGAAAATATGAATAATGCTATCCAGACCTTGCACCACCGCCGAGACTCCTTTACTAGTTTTAGTAATCGGCTACGGGATTTGACCCAAGGGCTGGAGGAAGAACAGGATCTAAAAAGAAGACTAAGGGAGGATGCTGGTGGGGATCCTTGGGAAAAAAGAGAGATAGAACGCATTTTGGCCCTGGTGGCCAAGTACAAAGATCGGGTCGGACATGTCAGTACCCTGCGGGCAATTTCCCGTCGCTTAAATCGTCTACATATGGAAAGGGTTTTTACCAGTGGTATTGAACCCATCCAAGAAGCCATTCTTAACAGACGCCTGGTGGTTGTCCAAGGTCCTATATGGTTTCTCCAGGTACTGGGGGCCTATGTGATCCGCAAATTTTACCGCGAGAGGCGGCAATATCAGGATGCTGAACAGACGGGGGAGGAGGCACCCAAATTCCCTCCTTTTCTGGTGGCTACCGATGAAGCCCACAACTTTGCCCCCCGTTCACCGGAAATACCGGCTCCGGCCCGTTCAATCCTGCGCACCATTGCCCAGGAGGGACGGAAGTATGGAGTGTTTTTGCTCCTGGCTAGCCAACGCCCCGCCCTTTTGGAAGATACCATCACCGCCCAGTTAAATACTAAACTTATCTTTCGCACCATCCGTTCTTCCGATTTAGATGTAATTCGAGAGGAGACGGATTTAGGCCCTGAGGAGATTAGAAGGCTTCCTTATCTGGGTTCGGGAAATGCCTTTGTGTCTTCCGCCAGTGTGGGGCGGACCATTGCTGTCCGTATCCGGGTGGCAAAGACCGTCAGTCCCCACAGCCGACACCCATTTTTGGAATTGCGGGAGGACTTTATCCCCCCGGAGGAAAAACTGCGGAAGGCACTTTTGCAATGTCTCCCCCTGGGGGATTTCAACTTTGATGTCCATCTGGGTGCTCTACAGCAAAAATTAAGGCGGCAGATCTCAATTGAAGAAATAACCCATTGTCTGGAAGGTATGGTAATTGACGGAGTCATAGAAAAGGAGGAAATGCTGCTGGGGGTGGAGTACAGACAGCGGAAGGATTAATTTAGGTAGTAAAATATAATCGGGGGCATATGTTTGGCTCCACTTTTCTATTTTCCTTACATTTATTGGGAGGTGTACAATGATGAGATTGCTCTTTCTCACCGACACCCACCACCGGGGGACTTCGCCCCAAAACCGCCTGGATAATTTCCCCGCTACCCAAAGGGAAAAACTGTTGGAAGTTGTCGCCCTGATTGAAAAACACAAGGTCGACTTTGTCCTCCACGGGGGGGACTTTTGGGATAATCCCTTTCCAGCCCTCAACGTCTGTGGGGAAATTTTAGAGGTATATCGTACCATAAGTGTACCCATCTATGCCATTGCGGGTAACCACGACCTTTATGGACACAATTTGGGTACCCTTCACCGAACCATGCTGGGCTTCATGGCTCGCCTGGGATTGGTGCAACTCCTAAGACCCGGTGTGCCCATCTATTTGGAAAAGGATGGAATGAGGCTCCAGCTCACAGGACAGTCGTATCACTATGACATTGATCGGCGGGATCCAGCTCTGGATTATTGTGTTCGCAAAGAAAAGTGTCATATTGCCCTCCATATGGTCCACGGGCTCTTGACTGACCGCTCCCTGGGCAGCATCATCCGTCATACAGTTATTGACAAAATTTTGGCAACGGAGGCGGATTTAACCTTGGCGGGACATTATCACCTGGGATTTCCCCCCCTTGAGATAAATAATCGCCACTTTCTCAACCCCGGTGCCTTGGTCAGGGTGAACAACCATCCCAGGGAAATATCACGCCGACCGGCGGTAATTCTTCTTGATTTGAATGGCAATGATATAAATTATCGCTGCCTTCCCCTCTTATCGGCCCGGCCGGGCAAGGAAGTACTGGATCGAAAACAGGTTGAACTGAAAATGCGGCGGGAGGAACGTTTAACTGATTTTGTGCAGGAAGTGAAGGCCGCCGGCGAGTATTATGGACTCAACCTAGAGGAGATGGTGGCCGCAATTGCTGCCAAAAAGACCCTATCCCCGGCTGTGCGGGAGGAAGCCCTGCGGCGCCTATCCTTGGCCCAGGAAGATTTCCTTACCGGGGAGGGGGGAGAATGAAAAAACTACGGCGCTTAACGGTTGAAAACTTCCAGTGCCACGAATTTACTGAAATTGATTTTTCCCCCGGATTTAATGTCATTATTGGTGAATCAGACCAGGGGAAATCGGCCCTACTCAGGGCCTTGAAGTGGCTCCTTTATAATGAACCGCGGGGTGCCGATTTTATCCGCATTGGGGCCACAGAAACCCGCGTCACCGTCTTGCTGACGGACGGATGTCAAATAACTCGGGAACGGACCCCCTCTCGAAACCGCTACTATCTTCTGCTACCGGGGCAAGAAGAAAACATTTTTGCCGGCTTTGGCTCCCGGGTTCCCCGGGAGATACAGGATGCTTTGGGGATGGGGAAGGTAAAGTTGGACGAAGACCTGGAAAGGGCCTTGAATCTAGGTGAGCAGTTGGAGCCCCCCTTTCTTTTGGCAGAAACCGGTTCTGTAAAGGCCAAGGCCATCGGCCGCCTTTATGGAGTCCATATTGTCGATGCTGCCCTACGGGAAACGATACGGGACATGAACAGGGCCCAACAGGAAGAAAAACGCCTAACTGAAAGGCTCCAATTGGTATCCCAGGAGTTGAAAAACTTTTCTGACCTTCCAGGATTGGCACAGCAGATAGAGAAATTGACAGACAAACTAGGCGAAATTGAAATCCACCGGGACCGCTTGGCCACATGCTGCGAATTGAAACAGAAAAAGGAAGAAATGGATGCTCATATTTTGCAGGCTGAGGTAATTATCAAGGGATTGGTGGAATTGGCAAAATGTGAAGAGGCGGTGGAGAAGGTCGCTCGGAACCTATGGCGTTATAACCTATTAAGGGAATACAGCCGGGAACTAGTTGAAGCCCGGGAAAAGATACTAGAGGCGGCTAGGGTGTTACAGGCTACCCAGGATCTAGAAAGGGCGGAAAAGTTGTGGGAGGCAGCTGGGCAATGCCGCCGTGTGGGAACAGAAATTGCCAACTATTACCGGGAAAAGAAAAGGGCGGAAACTTATATTGGTAGAGCCCGGAAGGTATTAGAGAGGACGGACAGGCTAGAAGAGGCTGCCAAGTACCTGGTGCTTTTTCAAGAAAAGGGGACGGAAGTATCTAGGCTAATAAAGTATCGCCAGGAATACCAGGCTTCCTCCCAGCAGGGTAAAGGTGCCCAGGAAGCGATCTTAGCCGCGGAAAGGGAGGTTCGCCGGTATATAGATAAGTATGGGATCTTACTGCAGAGGTTAGGTAAGTGCCCCCTCTGTTACAGTAATATAACCCCTGAAATCCTAAGGGGGATTTTACAAGAATACACCGGGGAGGGTGGCAAATGGGCTATGAGGAAGAATTAAACCGACTGAAGAAGGGTCTTGAGAGAGCCCAGCGCTTACGGACAGATGCTGAGATGAAACATGGTTTTTACTTGGAGCAACGAGAGAAGGTTTTGCAGAAGATTAAGGAACTAGGTGTGGAACCGGAGGAATTGGATGAGGAAATTAACCGTTTGCAAAGGGAAATGGACCGGCTCCTGCGGGAAGCCACGGAACTAATTCCCTGGGATTTACTCCAGGAGCGAAAAGGATAGGGGTGGGGGACAAACAATGGCCAACTTATCTCAGTTGCAAAATGCCCTAATGGATCTCCAGGCCCTCTACCACCAGCGGCGGGGGCAGCAAGAACAGCTAGCAAAGGAAAAGGAAAAACTGGGGAAGGAGTTGGAAAAGGTCATTTTAAAACGTGAACTCTTGGATGAGGTTCGCATCCTTTTTCAAATGACCTCTGAACATGCCCGGGAACAAGCACGACAAACCATTGAGTCTATGGTTACCCGGGCCCTCCAATATGTCTTTGGGGCTGATCTGGAATTTAAGATCCGCATCGAGGAATCCCGGGCCAGGCCGGAGGCTGAATTCTTTGTGGCCTCTAGCTATGGGGGAGAGGCCAAGGTGGAAAACCGCCCTCAGGATGCCCGGGGCGGTGGAGTTGTGGATGTGATATCTCTAGCCCTGCGCTTGGTTCTTCTCCAAAGCGCCCGTCCCCCGCTGGGGGGGCCCCTGCTTTTAGATGAACCGGCCAAACATGTTTCCGCCGAATTTGCCTTCAATGTGGCGGATTTCCTGCGCCAGGCGGCCCAGGTTTTTGACCGGCAGGTCATCATGGTGACCCACAATCACCAGCTATCTGGGGTAGCGGACAGGGCCTTTCGGGTGGAGTTGGAGGAGGGAAAAAGTAAAGTCTATGTGGTGGGGGACACTTTGTAATGGAGTGGAATCTGGAGTCTTAAGTGCACCGGTGGGGCTGTCCCACGGGGGCATGGGGGATTTTTAATGGTACGGGCCTAAAGGGGGGTTGATTCTATGTATCATTGGCAACGGGGAGAACCAATTGGGTCCACCGACAAACAGCTATTTTTCTGGGGCAATGCCAGGGAAATGGAGGACTACCTGGGCCAGTTTTTACTGGACTGGTGGGAGAAGGGCCTGGGATTGGAGGAAATTTTATTATTATCGCCCCACCGGGAAGTTGGCGACCGGCTTGAACATCTTCTCCTCAAGTTATTTGCTAGCCCGGGAGACCAACCCCGCGTGGCCACCCTCCAGGGATTCTGTTTGGAATTATTAAATCGGGAAGGGTATGGCCTTGGCCTGCGGGGTAGGCCGGAGGCAATAGGAGGTTGGCAGGAATTCCTTATCCTTAAAAATCTCCTAAGCCAAATGGCACCCCAGAGTTATGATTCAATTTTATGGGGGACAAATGGGTTTGTGCGTGAGATCCTAGGTTTTTGCAACCATCTTTGGGGGCAGGGGATTAGACCAGGGGAATTTTGGCAAAGGGCCCACAAACTTTCCCAGCCCCAGCTCCTTGATTTGGCCAATGTATTTTCCAGATATGTAGATTTCTGCCGCCAAGAAGGCTACCTCCCCTTGGCGGCAATAGCGCCCTTGGCCCTTCAGTTGTTGCTCGAACACCCCCCCTTGTTGGAAGGATGTCGGGAAGGTAGGCGGCTTTTAATTGCCACCGATCTGGACCTGCTAAAACCGGTGCAGTTACAAATAGTAAAAAAACTCTTCACTGTTTTTCCCTACTTCTTGGGTCTGGCCTTCCAGGATTCTCCCCTCAAAGAAGAAGCAGTGGCTTGGGGAACTGTCCAGCCGGTGCTGGGGGAGGAGATAGTGGGGGAAAGAAGAGTAACGGGTTACAGGACCTGGGAAATGGAGAGCTGGGGTGTGACCCAGGAAATTGCTCGGCTGTTAATAAAGGAAGAATATGACCCCCGGGATATTGTTATTTATTTTGCCAATACTTCCATGGGACAGTCCCTGAAACAGGTTTTAACTGCCACGGGTATACCTTATCAGGACGAAATTGTTGGGGATACCCCCTTGGATCCGGTTTTGAGTTTTTTACTAAACTATCTTAATGCCCTGACGGAAGCGGACAATGATGCTGGACACATGAAATGGCTATCTTCATCCATTTTAAATTTGGATGCCTTATTGCTCCAGCGTAGCTATTATGAGGCCCGGGGACAAGGGCGACCATTATTGGAAGTATTGGTAGACACGGCGGCCAAAGAATATGTGGAACTCTTTCTTCGCCACCTACAGGGGTTAGGGACGGGCAATCTAAGCCCCCTGATAATTGTGGAGGAATTGTACAAGGAGCTTGGCCTAATTGGACGCTATGTGGACGAGCTGGGAAGGGAGGGAGGGGAAGAGGAAGCCCGAGGAATATTGGGTAATCTACGGAATTTCCTCCTTTTGATCCGGGAATGTGAGTACCTGAACAGCCGTTTTGAAGGCAAAGGGCTTGGCCTTTCTATTTTTTTAGAGCAGTTACAGGGGGCCTTGCCTTATCTGAACAGGGAAATACCGGCAGCCAAGGGCCAAGGGCGAGGGGTAACCCTGGCCCACATCCGTGATGCTTATAGGTACAGGCCCCGGGCAGCCTTTCTGCCCACGATGGCGGCCGATCTTTACCCACCCCAGCGAATTCCTTCTCCCCTGCTGGCCAGGGAGGGGTGGAGAAAGCTGCGGGCCGGTTTTCCTCATTTAGATCCCCCCGTCGACCTTGAGGCCCACCGTTTTCATGCTAAATACAGAATTGCCCTTAAACGGTGTGCCGCCCTTGCCGATCAAACCTGGTTTAGTTGGGCCCAATGCTATCCGCAATTGGAAAAAACGGGTCCATCGGATCTGTTGTGCAAGGACCTGAAAAGTGGGACCAAGGCAAAAGACAATGCGGATTGTTTCTTCACCTGGCCCGATCCTAACTTAGGGGCAAATACCAAGGAACGTTTGTGTAACTTTTACCGGCAACAAATTAGCCTTACAAAGAACGGTCCATTGGCCAGGACCCAGAAGGAACCTGGGCAAATGGTTCCTACCCACCGGGATATATCCTCCTTTGGGGAGGAGGGCGTTCAGGTGGAATATTATACCCCTTCTGCCATCAAGAGTTATTTGGCCTGTCCTCGCCGGTATTATTACCAAAACATCCTTAAATTAAGGATAGCAGCTCATCCTTGGGCCCAGTTGGGCTTGCTCCTTCATCAAGTTTTGGCTAGCTTTCATCGCCATTTTCCCTCCTTGTTTGGTGTTGAGGAGGAGGTTGCCCAGGCTTATCTAAAAAAAATTTTTACGGATATTTGGCAGGAAATTAAACCATCCTTGGGGAGGGGGCTCCTGATGGATTTTTATCATCGGGAAGCCCAATCCATTTGCAAGGCTTACTTAGCCCGGGAATTACCCAGTTGGGAGCCGGAAAGAAGGGCCAGGGTGGAGGAAACCTTGGATTTCACCTTCGGGAAATACCGACTGCGGGGCCGCTATGATCGGTTGGACAAACTCCCCGGTGGCGGTTGGGAAATAATTGATTATAAGATGGGTAGGGATCGAACGGAAGGTCAGAGAAAAAGGGATTTTCTCCCCCAAGAAGGTGAGGAGCCTGTTGATATGCAGTTGCTCATCTATTACTTGGGGGCTAGAGAAAGGGGAATGGTCCCGGAATCCCTTACATGGTATCAGCTTTCCCAACTATTGGCTGGGGGCAAAGTGAAGCGTAGCCTATCCCTGGGGGAGGGGAGGGGAAATATTACCCCTGGCGATTTAAAAGAGGGAGAAAAGCTACTACAGGAAATATTGGCAAAGATGCAAAGGGCAGAATATCCCCCAAAACCCAGGAATGAAAGAATTTGTAACCATTGTCCTTTTCGCTTCCCTTGTTCCGGCCCTAACCCGTTACAGGAGGGGGAAGAAAATGAATGAGTATTTGCAGGGACTCAATGACGAACAGCGGCAGGCCGTTACCGCTCCCCTAAACAAACCCCTAAAGGTGTTGGCTGGGGCTGGAACCGGAAAAACCCGGGTTTTAACCACCAGATATATACATATTCTAACCCAGGACAGAAATTGTAGGCCGGAAAACATCCTAGCCTTAACCTTTACCAACAAGGCGGCGGCGGAAATGAAGGAGCGTATTATTACTTTGTGTCGGGAGATGAAAATTGACGCAGGGCCTCTATTTTCTCAGGAAGCCTGGATAGCCACCTTTCACTCCTTCTGCCATCGCCTTTTGCGGGAACATGCCCTCAGGTGCGGTTTAACCCCGGATTTTACCGTCTATGATGAAGCCCAGTCCTGGCTCCTTTACCGGCGGGTTGTGGATGAATTTTTGTCCCACGGAGGTACTGTGCCAGAGGATTTTGCCCTGACAGATCCCGATTTTTATGAAAAGGATGTCTATTTCCTCATCAATCGTTTGAAGGATAACCTGATCTACCCTAAGGATTATTGGCGACTATCCGTTGAGGGGAAGAAGAAGTACTATGCTCGTTGGGAGAAACTCCTGACAGGTCTAAAAGATAGCGAGCTACACCCCGCAACTAGGAGGGTTTTGGCCCGGAAAGGAGAAGAGGTCCGGGGGCAGGCGGCCTGGGAAGGGAATCTAATTCAAGTTACCCACTCCTTGTTTTCCGCCTATCAAAGGGCCTTGTCGGAGGTCAATGCCCTTGATTTTGCGGATCTCATTTATTATACGTATCGGCTCTTGCGGGATGATGCCCCAGTGCGGGAAAAATGTCGCCGGCAATTTGCCTATATTATGGTGGATGAATTTCAGGATACTAATAGGGCCCAATTTGCCCTATTGCGCCTCTTGGCCCAAGATGAGCATATGTCCAATATAACGGTGGTGGGGGATGAAAGACAGGCTATCTATGGTTGGCGGAATGCGCGCCGAGAAAATGTAAGGGAGTTCACCGCCTGTGAGTGGGGTGGAAGGGAAATAGAATTGCAGACCAATTATCGTTCTTATCAACAAATACTGGATTTGGCCCACTTCGGCCTAAAAAAATTTCTTTCCCAAGGATACGAAAAAATACCCCTCCGGGCTCAGCGGGGGAAGGCCCCTGCACCTTGTGTTAGCCTAAGTCTGGCACAAAATAGGGAGGAGGAAGGGGAAATAATGGCCGCCGCCATGGGTGAACTTCTGGGAAGGGGGGTAAAGGCCGAAGATATTGTGGTTCTCCTTCGCAGCCCCCGCTGGGCTAAGCCCTATGAGGAGGCCTTACGGCGAAGGGGTATTCCCCACCGGACCATCGGCGGGGTGGGGTTTTACGATCGGGAGGAAGTAAAGGATATTTTGGCCTATTTACGGGTTATTGCCAACCCCTATGATGACCTGGCCTTGGTACGAGTCCTCATGGCCCCACCCAATTTTTGCCGTGATGGGGATCTGGCCCAAATCTGCCGCGTAAAAAACCAACGGGAAGATTTGACGGGGGAGGAAGTTTATTTATATGATTTCCTTTGCAAAGTGCCCCAAGAGGTTCCAGTACCCCCGGCCATAAGGAAGAAGGTGGAGAGGTTTTTAGGCCTTAGGAAAAAACTAGTAGGCCTATGGGACAGACTGTCATTGCCGGAACTCCTAAATGGGATCCTCCTGGAGACAGATTACCTCAGCCATATCTACAAAGCCCCTCCAGATGAAATTCGGCGCCGGACAAGCAACATTAAAAAACTTTTTTCCCTGGCGACCCAAATGAATCTAACAACAGCCGCTGACTTTATTAGCTATACGGAGTTTTTTTCCACAAACGATTTGCGGGAAGGGGAGGAAGGAGTGGGGTATGGAGATGCTGTTACCATTATGAGTGTCCACCAGGCCAAAGGGCTGGAGTTTCCCCATGTATTTCTCCCCAACCTTACGGATACTAATTTTCCCCTTCGCGCCCGTTATTCCAACCTTGACTTCCACAAGGACCTGGGATTGATTGTGAAAAAGGATCAGCGGGGAGGGGATATGGCAAAGTTTGCTCCCCATAATTATGACAAGGAGAACTACAAAGGTATTTACCAGCGTTTTGGAATTACCAGTTATAAGGAAAGACAACGGGAAGAACAAGAGCAGGAGGAAGGCCGCCTTTTTTATGTTGCTTTAACCAGGGCCCAAGAGGGTTTGTATTTATCCTGCCCCAAGCCTTTCCCATCAAGGAGCTGGGGGCTCCACTTCTTTCGAGAAATCTGGGAGGGTTGGGAACGGGGACAAAAATCTGTAGGTGGAGAAATTCAGCCCGCGGCGGTCTCAGCCATCCCGTCAATTGCCGGGAAAACAGAAGACTTAGAGCAATACAATAGGGTTTTGTCAAATTGGCTCCAATTGCGAAACAGGCTCCCCCCCTTAAGACCTGAAAGCCTAACAGTATGCCTCAGTGTTACCCAGGTGGAAACCTACCGGCGCTGCCCTCGCTCCTTTTATTTGCGCCACCAGCTCCAGCTGCCGGAGGAGGTGAAGACCGGCCTAGCCGCTTCTGGCTATAAGGCAGCCCTCTTGGGTACCCTCTTACACCGGGTTCTGGAAGTTTACCACCGGGAAAAGTGGCAGCCGGAAGAAATAGGAGACCTTTTAAAGCTAGAGGCCCAAGGTCTAGGTTTGCCAAAACCTGAACAGGACATATATTTGGCGCGGGCGGGAAAAATTTTGTCCACCTACCTTAAAAGCCCCTTGGCGGCAACACAGCCAAAATCGGCACACCTGGAAAGGGCCTTTAGGGTTCTTTTTCTGGAAGGAAGGCTGCGGGTGGAACTGAGGGGAATAATTGACAGGATACACCAGGATGAGGAAGGCAGGTGGTGGCTGATAGACTATAAAAGCAATCAGAGCATCACTTGGGAACAGTGGGCGGAATACAGGCGCCAGCTCCAGCTCTACGCCCTATCCTTTCAGGAACTCTTCCCCCAACATGGCACCCCCCTTCTTTTTATTTATCACTTACCGGCGGGGAAGCTTTTTCCCGTCGAT
>JAAYSG010000004.1 GCA_012518435.1 Bacillota bacterium | reverse complement strand
TTCGATATAATTACAGCCGCCCTCATAAAGTTCTTCAAGGGCCTTTTTGAAATCCTTGGCAGTGGTGAGGTCAATTCGTTCGGAGGGGATAATTTTCCCGAATTGTCCCATGTGTTCAATCTCCACGGTTGTTTTCCCCCCTTAAATGTGTAATTAAAAAGGTGGCCCGGTTGCCAAGCTCATTATAAAAAAGCCCATTGCTACAGATCCGGACCATGGCGATGCCCCGGCCCCTTGCCGATATTCCCTCCAGCTCCAGGGGTTTGTCAATTTGTTGCCGCCAATCGAACCCTTCCCCTTGGTCTTGGACACTGGCCTGGAAAAGGTTTTCCGTTATGGTTATTTCTATGGTGACGGTTTTTTCCTTGTCTAACCTGTTGCCGTGTTCCATGGCGTTGGAGGTGAGTTCATGGAGGCAGGCCAAAAAGAGGTTGGCCCCTTTACTGTTACCAACTAGGTGGGAAACTTCCCTTTGGAGGTATTCTAGCCCTTGGTAGTGGCTGGGAAGGACCAATTTCTTCTTTATTTTGGGCCCGGGATTTAGCTGGAGGATGAGGAAGGTTATGTCATCGTCTCCCTGGAGGGAACCGCCATTGTGGTTACGGAAATCCTCCTGGATAACACTCTTTAACAGTTGGGGTGGTAGGTGGCTGTTTTCATAAAAAATGCCGGGGAGCCGGGTGCCGTAATAGCCGCCCTCAACCCTTTGTTCTGTCAAACCATCGGTATTAAAGAGGATTGTGGTCCCGGGGGTGAGGCGGATACTGTCTTCCTTAAGGTTTAGGAGGCCGGCGGAAAAGGTGGGGGAAAGGAACAGGCCCTTGCTCACTAGTTTTAGTTTTTCCCCGTTCCCCAACTGCACCAGGGGGGCATCTTGAAAACCTGCGGCGGTATAGGTCAACTCCATGTTTTTCAGATTTAGAACGGAAAGAAAGATACAAATGAAGTATTCCCGCGGCAAATTCTTCCGTTGAAATTGGGTGGATAAGTGGCGGAGGATTTTTTCCGGCCTGATATCCCCTGCGGGGGCAAAGGAAAGGTAACCCCTGATGGTGTGTTTGACAAACATGCTCAACATGGCACCATCTACCCCATGGCCGGTGACATCGGAAAGGTAGATGATCAACTTATCCCCCACTTGTTCCACGTCGTAAAAATCTCCCCCCAGGCGGGCCGCCGGTTGATAGTGGGCGGCAAAGGAGAGCCCCTTGATAGTGGGCAGTTCCTGGGGTAGGGTGCGCAGGTGAACCTCCCGGGCCTTGTTCATTTCTTCATCTAATTTGGTATACAGTTTCTCCAGTTGGGTGGTGCGGGCGGCCAGTTGCCTTTCCGCCTCCTTACGGTCGCTGATATCCCGGAGGAAGGCCTGAATAAGACCCTCACCTTCCCGGGAGACAACCTTGAGGCTGGCCTCAATGGGTAGGAAGTGGCCCTTTTTATGCCTGATGTTGCCCTCAAAGAGGAGGGTATCATCCTGCCTGAGGCGCTTGTTGTGCTGGGGAGCCAGCTTCTTTCCCTGGGGGCTACGGAGCTGGGAAAGGTTGGTACCAAGGAGCTCCTCCCGCTTGTAGCCCAGCATTTTACAGGCCGCCTCGTTGAGATCCAGGATCTTGCCCTGAAAATCCCTAATGAAGAGGGCATCATTGATATTTTCCACGATGGTCCGGTAGCGCTCCTCACTTTGGGCCAGCCTTTTTTGGGCTTCATACTGTTCTGTGACATCGGAAAAGACCATGACCACGCCGGTGACATTGCCTTCCCGGTCCCTGATGGGGGCGGCACTGTCGCCTATTTGGCGCACACAGCCATCCCGGGAGATGAGGGCGGTATCGTTGGCCAGGCCTACGGTTTCACCCGTTGCCAGGACGTGTTCCACCGGGTTGAAGGCCGGTGCCCCGCTTTTGGCATTGACAATGTTGAAGACGGTCAGGATGGGTTGGCCCAGGGCCTCCTCCCGGGTCCAGCCGGTGAGGGCCTCTGCCTTGGGGTTGAGGTGGGTTACCCGGCCCCGGACATCGGTGGTAATGACCCCATCACCGATGGAGTTGAGGGTTACAGAAAGGCTTTCCCTGCTTTTTTGCAGTGCCTCCTCTGTTTTTTTAAGTTCTGTGATATCCACATGGCAGCCCACCATGCGCAGGGGGCGTCCGTCGGGGGCCCACTGGATTACCCGGCCGGCACAGATAACCCAAACGGTGGAGCCGTCCTTGTGGCGGTAGCGTACCTCAATACTAAAGGGGACCTTTCCCCTGGTGGCAATGTGTTCTTCCATGAGTTTTTCCACCAGGGGTAGGTCCTGGGGAAAGATTATCCCTTGCCAGCTTTCGGGTCTATTGGGCAGTTCGTGTTCTTGGTAACCAAACATTTTTTTGAAGGCGGGACTCAGGTATTGGCTGTTGCTGACCAGGTCCCAATCCCAGTAACCCGCCAGGGTTGATTCCAGCACATCTTCAAGGATATGCTTTTCAATGGCCAATTTGTCAATGGTTTCTTCCAGTTCCCTTTCCAGCCTTTTGGATCTGGTAATATCCACCTTAAATTCTGCTGCAAGCCATTCCCCTTCCCGGTTTTGAAAGGGGATAACGTGGGCCTCTACTATACGATTGTTTTCCTTGGGCAAGGTCTGTTCCCTCAGGGTAACCTTCTTTGTTTTCATGGCCTCCGGGACACCACAGTTTTCACAGGGTTCCTGGCGATCCTTAAAGTATTGGTAGCATTTACGGCCCTTTGGGGGGCCATAAATACTTTGCCAGCGGCTGTCCACATAGAGGAGGTTATAGTCGGCGTCGATGATGTCCAGGCCCGTTTTGGTGGCCTTGAGAACATATTCCAGGTGCCGGGGAAGGTTTTCCCAGGGTAAAGGATATTTTGTTTTTCCCATGTATCCTACCTCCAGGTAAAATTAGCATTAAATTAGCTTTATTCTCCAAAGGCTGACGGAATCCTGCCTTAATGTTTCTGGGCCGGTGGCCTTGGTGGGTGAACACTGTTATTTCTTGGCCCTGTGGGGGGTTTTGGGCGGGGCTGGGTCTGGGAGGGCCGGCCCATATGGGTAAATATACTTGGAAGTTGGGGTCATATTGTACCAATTATGGGGATCTTCCCCATGGACACCAATTGCCGGAGGAGCTAAGATAAAATAGTGCTTCCTTGGGGAAAAGTAGAAGTTAGTGGGGGGGTAGGGGCTTGCAAATTAAAAGGCTGGGCGGGGGAAAGGTTGTAGTTATGCCCGAGGGCAGGATAGATTTATCAAACTCTCACCTTTTGCAGGAAAAGTTACAGATGCTTTATGAGGAAGGTTTTAATATAATCACATTGGATTTTACCCAAGTGGCCAGTATTGATAGTTCGGGCTTGGGGAAGTTGTTGTTGTTTCAGAGGAAGCTCAAGGAGCAGGGCGGTGAAGTACGGATAATAAATATCAGCAGTGAGTATATTAGGGGAATGTTTGAGATGATAGAATTGGGGAAGGTAATTAAAATTGAAAACAGCCCCGGCAGTGGTAGTTGATAGCCCAAGCGGAGGGAGCCGGATCTTTGTCCCGGGGAAGAAGGGAAAATAGGGAACAATGGGGAAATTTTATACTTGCTGTAAAAATATGGCGCTGCTGGGGCGCTATTATCGTTATGGATGTGATTTTGTGGATTTTAATACCCATGATAAGGAGAAGTTAATAAAGGAGCTAAGACGTCTGCAGACGATTTTGGCCAAGGTGCCGGCTGTTATTTATACATATAAAATGGTGGCGGGGAAGAGGCTGTTTACCTATGTTAACGAAAAGGTGGTTAATGTTTTGGGGCTGGAGGCCAAGGCCATCATGGCAGAACCGGATGCCTGGATCCGGCGGGTTCACCCGGAGGATCTGGCCCTACTTGAGGCGGGCCCCGGGCCGCAAAATGAGAAGCACCAGGGCTTATTGGAATTTCGTTTTGATTGTGGGGCGGGGGACTATTGCTGGCTGCAGGAAAAACAAAATGTCATCACCAATGAGGAGGGGGAAACTGAAATAGTGGCTATCTGTTGGGATATTACCGAACGCAAGCTGTCGGAGGAGAGGATTCGCTATATGAGTTTCCACGACACCCTCACTGGCCTCTATAACAGGGTTTTTATGGAGGAGGAGATGCAAAGGCTTGATACCCAGAGGCAGCTGCCCCTGAGTATAATAATGGCGGATTTAAATGATCTAAAACTTATCAATGATACCTATGGCCATGAAATGGGTGATGAGCTATTGATAACCGTGGCCCGGACCCTGCGGGCTTCCTGTCGGCGGGAGGATATTTTGTCCCGCTGGGGTGGTGATGAGTTTGTCATCCTTCTGCCGAAAACCACCCGCCAGGAAGCAGAGAGGTTGGGGAAGAGGATCAGAAAGAACTGTCGTGCCAATTGTATAGGGGATATACCTATTTCCCTGGCCCTGGGTGTTGCCAGTAAAAAGGATCCCGCCGTCTCCCTTTATGATGTGCTCAAAGAGGCCGAGGTTCTTATGTACAAGCAAAAGCTGGCCGATAGTAAAAATACAGGTGGCGCCGTGCTCAACGCCCTTTTAAAGACCTTGGAAACAAAGAGCTTTGAAAAGGAAGAACATGTCTGCCGCATGCAGGTCTTGGCCCTAAAATTTGGTGAGGTGCTGGGCCTCCCCGATTCGGAGCTGAACCGCCTGAGCCTTTTGGTTACCCTGCGGGATATAGGTAAGATTAGTATCCCCAAGGAAATACTAATTAAGGAGGGGCCCCTGACAGCAGAGGAGTGGGAAATAATGCGGAAGCACCCGGAAACGGGGTACCGAATTACCCGCTCCATAGAGGAATTTGCCCTCATCGCCGAGGATATTCTGGCCCATCACGAAAATTGGGAT
Organism: Bacillota bacterium; assembly: GCA_012518435.1. Lineage (GTDB taxonomy): Bacteria > Bacillota > DTU030 > DTU030 > DTU030 > JAAYTH01. The sequence goes on along the minus strand of JAAYSG010000004.1, from coordinate 23,016 downwards.
GGGTCGGGTTACCCCCGGGGCCTGAAGGGGGAGCAGATCCCCTTCTTGGCCCGGATTACGGCCCTTGTCAGTGCCTATGAGGCAATGACCAGCGGCAGGCCCTACCGGCGGGCGCTGTCGCCGGCGGAGGCTGCGGCGGAACTTAGAAAGGCCGCCGGCAAGCAGTTTGATCCGGACTTGGTGCCGGTGTTTTTGCAGGAAGTTGTCGGGGAGTGAGGGAAGCCAGGGGTTGGCAAGGAAAGAAATCCTGTTACATAGGGGCTAAGAAATGAAAATGTTGCGAGTTCTTTTGGCCGATGATCACACCATTGTCCGGCAAGGATTGCGGGCCCTAATCGAAGGCCACCGGGTTGCCCAGGTGGTTGGGGAGGCCGGGGATGGCCGGGAAGCGGTGCTTTTGGCGGAGGAATTGGAACCCGATGTTGTCATCATGGATATTGCCATGCCAGAACTTTACGGGATTGAGGCCGCCCGGCAGATTAAGGAACGTTTTCCGGAGGTAAAGGTTATTATCCTTTCCATGCATTTAGAGGATGTTTATGTTTACCAGGCGTTGCGGTTGGGTGTTGATGGTTATATAAGCAAGGGCTGTACCTTTGCCGAATTGCAGTTGGCCCTGGAGGCGGTGAAGAGGGGCAAGATCTACCTCAGCCCTTCGGTTTCCCAAATATTGGTGCGGGAGCTGTTGGACATGGGTCCCCCTTCCCAGGGAAGCCGGATTGTGGAGAAGCTTACACCCCGGGAGAGGGAAATTATTCAGCTCTTGGCCGAGGGTAAGGGCCGGACGGAAATTGCCCGGATTTTGGCCATCAGCCCCAAAACGGTGGACAGGCATCGGGAGAACCTGCGGGCTAAACTTGGTATTAAAAGGGAGGAGGAGTTCCTCCATTTTGCCCGGCTTGCCGGGATTGTGGATTTTTAAAAAAATGAGCGGGGAATTTTCCCCCCGAGGCGGGGGGATCGCCCCTGTCCCCGTTCCCCCCAAATGGCCAATCTCCAGTAGGGGACGGCCACCGTGCCGTCCCAAGTCTTGGGTAAAATTCCTAACTTCCACCCCCCAATAATGAATGGGGGCTTTTTTTTGGGAAAGTATAAGGGGGGGATGGGAATGGAAATGATACAGTGATGAAATAATATGGAGGTAAGGCCGTGGGGGAAAAGGTGGAGGGGCGGCTTCTTATTATTGGTGGGGCGGAGGATAGGGAAGGGGATTGCGAAATTTTGCGGGAGGTGGTGGCCCTGGCCAAGGGCAGGGGCCAGGGGCTGGTGGTGATAACTGCCGCCAGCCGGGGTGGGGCTCAGCTGGGGCGGGAATATCGGGAAATTTTCCAGCGCTTGGGGGCCCGGCGGGTGCGGATCCTCCATGTGAACCAAAGGGAGAGGGCCAATGATCCGGCGGTGGCAGTGGATTTGCGCCGGGCCGGGGGGATATTTTTTTCCGGCGGGGATCAGTTGCGCCTTACCAGCCTACTGGGTGGTACCCGGGTGGAAAGGGAAGTGCGGCGGGCCTATGAGGGGGGTGCCCTCATTGCCGGCACCAGTGCCGGGGCCTCGGCCATGAGTGATACCATGATTGTGGAAGGGCCCGATGATGATCCTCCCCGCCGCTGCACCTTAAAGATGGCCCCGGGCTTTAGGCTCCTTAAGGAAGTGGTGGTGGACCAGCATTTTGCCCAGCGGGGGCGTCTGGGGCGGCTTTTGGGGGTGGTGGCCCAAAACCCCTATACCCTGGGCTTGGGTATTGATGAGGATACTGCGGTGGAGGTTAACCCCCGAGGAAGGTTTCGGGTCTTGGGTTCTTATACGGCCACCGTTATAGATGGGCTGGGAATTGAAGTTTCCAACGTTTCGGAGGCCAATCCCGATGCCCCCCTGGCCTTGACCCAGGTTAAAATGCACATTCTGCCGGCGGGCTATGGCTTTGATTTAAAAAAGAGGCTTCCCCTAACCCCCGCCGCTTTCAAATGTCATCGTCCCTAAGGAAGAAAAAATTCTGGAGGAGACGAATTGTGAGGGTTGTGGGCTGTACTTATTTGGCAGGTCCTAATATTTACTGCCGCTCCCCGGTTTTGCGCCTAACCTTGGATTTGGGGGAGTGGGCACAAAAGACAACAAGGGATTTTCCCCACCTGGAGGAGGGACTTTTTTCCCTTTTGCCGGGCCTGGGGGAGCATTACTGTTCCCTAAATTATCCCGGCGGTTTTCGTACCCGGGTGCAGGAGGGGACCTTCCTGGGCCATGTGCTGGAACACATGATCTTGGAGTTGCAGGCCATGTGCGGTTCTGCTGTTTTTTATGGCCGCACCAGGGAGACGGCACAGGCCGGGGTGTACGAAATAGTGGTTGAATGCCTCCAGGAGAAAATGGGCCGGGAGGCGGCATACTTGGCCGTGGAGTTTTTGCAATCCCTCATGGCCGGGGAGCAGCCCTTAAACTTGGCTGCCTCCTTGTCCCGCCTGCGGCGCATTTTGGCCCAGGAAGGGCTGGGGCCCAGTACGGCGGCCCTAATTGCGGCGGCCCGGAGGCGGGGAATACCGGTGCGGCGCCTTGATGATAGAAGTCTTATCCAGCTGGGCTACGGGAAATACCAGCAGCGGATCCAGGCCACTGTAACGGCCCAGACGGCCTGTATAGGGGTAGATATTGCCTGTGACAAGGGCCTGACAAAGAGGGTTTTGGAGCAGGCTGGGATACCGGTGCCCCCGGGGCAGCTGGTGGGTAATGAGGAGGAAGCCTTGGCGGCAGCGGCAGAGTTGGGATATCCGGTGGTTATCAAGCCGGATAATGGCAACCAGGGGAAGGGGGTTAGCCTTAACCTTACGACGGGGGAGGATATTAGGGAGGCCTGTGCCCTGGCCCGCCGCTACAGCCAAAGGCTACTCTTGGAGAAGCAGATTCCGGGAAGGCACTACCGGGTGCTGGTGGTGGGGGAAAGGGTGGTGGCTGCGGCGGAGAGGATTCCGGCCCAGGTGCTGGGGGATGGGGTACACACCGTGGCGGAGTTGGTGGAAATCCTTAATAAGGATCCCCGGCGGGGTGTGGGCCACGAGAAGTGCTTGACCAAGATTAAGATAGATAAGGTGGTGGAGGCGGTCCTGAAACGTCAGGGGGTGGGCCTTGCTTATATCCCCCGGAAGGGGGAGGGGGTGCTCCTGCGGGAAAATGCCAACTTGAGCACCGGCGGCACGGCCATTGATGTCACAGCCGATATTCATCCCGACAATGCCTTTTTGGCCGTGCGGGCGGCCCGGGCCGTGGGGCTGGATGTGGCCGGGGTGGATATGGTGACGGCGGATATTGCCCATCCCCTCCTGGGGTCGGGGGCCATCATTGAGGTTAACGCCGCCCCGGGGCTGCGTATGCACCTTTATCCTTCCAAGGGGGAGGGGCGGGATGTGGCGGGGGAGATTGTTGAGCATCTTTTTCCCCCGGGCAGGCCCAGCCGGGTGCCCCTCATTTCCATTACCGGGACCAATGGCAAGACTACCACGGCTCGCTTGGTGGGGCATATCCTCCGTTGCCAGGGGTTGAAGGTGGGAATGACCACTACCCAGGGGGTGTGGTTGGATGACCGCTGTCTGGTGCGGGGGGATACCACTGGCCCTTGGAGTGCCCGCCTGATTTTATCGGATCCTTCCACTGAGGCGGCGGTTTTGGAGACGGCCCGGGGGGGGATTTTGCGGGAGGGCCTGGGCTATGATGAGGGGGATGTGGGGGTTATCACCAATATTTATAGGGATCATCTGGGCCAGGACGGCCTGGAGGATGTGGAGGATTTGGCCCATGTCAAGTCCCTGGTTATTGAGGCCCTGCGCCCCGGCGGCTGTGCTGTCCTTAGTGCCGATGATCCCCTGGTGGCCTCCCTATCTTCCCGGGTGAATTCTCGGCTGATTTATTTTAGCCTTGAGGAGGATAATGTTTACCTGCGCCGGCACCTGCAGGCGGGCCGGGAGGGGGTTTTTGTGCAGGGGGAGCGGCTGGTGGTGGGGAAGGAGGGGCAGGTGGAGGATGTCATTGCCATTGCCAGGCTTCCCATGGCCTTTGGGGGCCGGGCCCAGCACAATGTGGCCAATGTCTTGGCCGCCGTGGCGGCCTGCCGGGGATTGGGGGTGGGTATCCCGGAGATTGCCGGGGCCTTGGCCAAGTACAAGGGCGATTTTACCGACAATCCCGGCCGCCTAAATCTATTTCAGATGGGGGGCTACCGGGTGCTGCTGGATTATGGGCACAACCCGGCTGCTTATGGGGCGGTTTTGCAGATGGCCCGGGGGCTGGGGGCCCGGCGTCTGGTGGGGGTTATTGGGGTGCCGGGGGATAGGTGTGATAAGCTTATTTTGGAAAGCGGCCGCATTGCCGGTGGTGGTTTTCAGAAGTTATATATTAAGGAGGATGCTGATCTTAGGGGGCGGGAGCCGGGGGAGGTGGCGGCCCTTTTGGAGCAGGGGGCCTTGGCCGCCGGTGCGCGGGGGGAAAGTATTGAAATTATTTTGTCCGAGGTGGAGGCGGTGGGTCGGGCCTTGTCCCAGGCCCAGGTGGGGGATCTGATAATTATTTTTTATGAGGAACTGGAACCCCTACTGCCTTTGATTGGGGTCAATAGGGTTTCTGGCCCATTGGCCCAGGGTGGGGCGGAGGTTAGGTGGGCTGTGGGTTGGGGTGGGGATTGATTTCTCCGGAAGGATTTTAGCTGGACATGCCTAATATGTATGGCGGGGCCTTGGCTCTAATCTTTTTGGCTTGATCCTTTGTTGCCGCGTTTTAATGGCCTATCTGGTTTTGCTTACCGGATATGGTGGCTTGGACTGCGTTTTAACGGCATATCTGGTTTCGCTTGCCATGCTCCTTGCGGAGGGAACTAATCCTTCGCTTCCTTGTCCAGCGGGGTCCCCGCCCATGGGGCATCCGTGCCCCAGGGGCGGCTCCAGACGTCCATGTCTTACGCCCCGCTGTTCTGCGGAAGCGGCGGCAAGTTCCCTTCGCCGCTCGTCGCAATTTCGCTCACCAGATATGGCGTTTTGGACTGCGTTTTAATGGCATATCTGGTTTTGCTCACCAGATATGGCGGTTTGGGCCGCGTTTTAATGGCATATCTGGTTTTGCTTACCAGATATGGCGGCTTGGACTGCGCTTTAACGGCATATCTGGTTTCGCTTGCCATGCTCCTTGCGGAGGGAACTAATCCTTCGCTTCTTTTCTGGTGTTGGGGTGGCTGGTAATGGGATGGGTGGTAGTGGAGTGGATGGCGCCGGGAAAGGTTTCGGCGGCTGTTAAAGGCAAGGTTCTACTCTATACCGGGGTACTAGCATGAAAAAGCCTGGGGAGGAATAAGGATGAGTATAATGGCACTGGCTGCCCATGGGAAGATTAACTTGGCCCTGGATGTTTTGGGCCGGCGGGAGGATGGCTACCATGAAGTGGAGATGGTCATGCACAATATTGCCCTCCACGATATGGTCTATCTGGAGGAGACACCGGGGCTGGAAATTACCCTCCATTGCCCCCAATTGGACATCCCCCCCAAGGAAAACTTGGCCTACCGGGCGGCTCTCCTTTTGCAAAGGGAGGGCGGGGTGAGGAAGGGCGCGGCCATAAGCATTGATAAGAAAATTCCCGCCGCCGCGGGCCTGGCGGGGGGAAGTAGTGATGCGGCGGCGGTACTGCGGGGCCTTAATTGCCTTTGGGATGTGGGTTTTTCCCGGCGGGAATTGATGGAGCTGGGCCAGGTCCTGGGGGCTGATATTCCCTATTGTATCCACGGGGGGGCCTGCCTGGCCCGGGGAATTGGGGAAATTTTAACACCCCTGCCACCCCTCCCCAGGCTGCCAATAATCCTGGCCAAGCCCCCCGGGGGGCTGGCCACCGCCGCCATCTATGGGGGGCTTGATCTGGCTAACCTAAGGTATCGTCCCCACATTCCCGGCCTAGTGGCCGCCCTGGAGGAGGGCTCCCTGGAGGGTGTGGCCGCAAACCTGGGCAATGTCCTCCAGGGGGTTAGTGAAGGGTTAATTCCCCTTATTGGCAAGCTGCAAAGAAAAATGTTGACCCTGGGGGCTGTGGGTAGTATGATGACGGGAAGTGGGCCCACGATCTTTGGCCTGTTTCCGGAGGGAGAAAAAGTGGATGCCACGGCGAAAAAATTAGAACAATGCTTCCCCAAAACTGATATAATTGTCACGGAGAGTATTGTGCCCGTTTACTGACCGGGTACCGGACCCGGGAATTTAAAGGGAAGGGAGGGGCTTAGATGGTTGCCGCCATTGTTTTAGCGGGGAGTCTTAATGACAAGAGCCTGCGGGAGGTTAGTGGTGAGGCCTATGAGGCTTTGGTACCCGTGGGGGGAAAGCCCATGATAGAATATGTCTTAACTGCCCTGGAAAACAGCCCCAGTGTTTCCCGCATTATCTTGGTGGGGCCCCGGGAATTGGAGAAGTTGCCCCTTTCCAAGCCCATGACCCGGGTGGATAATTCCATCACCATGATGGAAAACCTTCGGCTGGGTCTGGAACAGGTGGAGGGGGAGGACTATGTGCTTTTGACCAGCTCCGATATTCCCCTCTTGACGGCGGAGGCGGTGGAGGATTTTTTGGCCCGGAGTAGGATGCTGGAAGGGGATCTTTTTTACTCTGTGGTGGAGAAGGGTGTCAACGAGGAATACTATCCTGGGATGCGGCGTACCTATGTGAAATTAAAGGATGGCACCTTTACCGGCGGCAATCTCTTTTACTTTCATCCCGGAATTGCCGATGATGCTTGGTCCTTTGCCGAAGAAATGGTTAATTTGCGTAAGGAGCCGGTGAAGATGTGTGCCCGGTTGGGTTTTTTCTTTACCCTGCGCCTTCTTTTGGGGCACCTGGCCATAAATGACCTGGAGCGGCGGGTAAAGAAGTTGATAGGTATAGACTGCCGGGCGGTTATTTGTCCTCACCCCGAGGTGGGTATAGATATTGATAAACCCGAGGATCACAAATTGGTGCAGAAGATACTTGCCGGAAAAATGGTCTAGGCCCGCTGGGCATTATTTGGCCAACAATATGCCAAAAAGGGGGAGGATTTTCCCCCCCCATGGCGAAATTGAACAATAGAAACCCCATGGGGAAGTATTGTTCGTGTTTGGAGGAAAGCTTGTGAAACACTGGCGTCGACAGGAACGTTTGGTTTATATTACAAAATATCTTGTTCAACATCCGGGGGAAACCATTAACCTAAACTTTTTTGCCGCGACTTTGGGTGTGGCCAAATCCAGTATAAGCGAAGATTTGGCCCTGGTGAAATCGGCCCTAAGGCGGGGAGGGTTGGGATGGGTGGAAACCGAATTGGGTGCCGCCGGTGGAGTGCGCTATTGGCCCGGGGGTGAAGTGGAGGAGGCCCGGGCCTTGGCCTATAGGTTATGTGAAAAGATTGCGGATATCCGCCGTTTTATCCCCGGTGGTTTCCTCTATCTAACAGATATTGCCTTTTCCCCCCAGCTGATGGCCCAGGTGGGGGATATTTTTGCTGCAAACTTCCAACCCCGGCGGCCCGACTATGTGGTTACCGTGGAGACCAAGGGGATACCCATCGCCCTCATGACGGCCCGCTCCCTGGGCGTTTCCCTGGTGACCGCCCGCAGGGAGCATAGGGTTACGGAGGGATCTGCCGTGAGTATGAGTTATGTGTCTGGAAGCACCCAGCGTTTGCAAACCATGTCCTTGGCCCGCCGGGCCCTCCCCACGGGGGCCAGGGTGGTTCTGATAGATGATTTTATGAAGGCTGGGGGTACGGCCCGGGGTTTGCGGGAACTGTTGCGGGAATTTAAGGCCCAAATAGTGGGGATAGGTGTCCTAATGGAAATGGCGGAACCGCCGCAGAAGTTAGTGCAGGATTACCTGTCCCTTTTGGTATTTGAGGGAATAGATGAGGAGAGGCAAGAGGTGCGGGTGCGGCCCAGTGATTGGTTGCTGGCGGAGAAGGGAGGAGAAGTCTGATGCGGCTGGGAATTGTGGGGCTTCCCAATGCCGGGAAGTCGACCCTTTTTAACGCCCTCACCGGATCCCAGGTTTTGGCGGAGGGTTATCCCTTCTGCACCATTGACCCCAATGTGGGTTTTGTCACCATCCCCGATGAGCGCCTTGAGGGGTTGGCGGATATAGTGCAGCCGGAGAGGGTGATACCCACCGGGGTGGAATTTGTGGATATTGCCGGCCTGGTGGCCGGGGCCAGTAAGGGGGAGGGCCTGGGCAACCAATTTTTGGCCCACATCCGGGAAGTGGATGCTATACTGCATGTGGTTCGTTGTTTTCGGGACCCGGGAATTTCCCCCGGGGAAGGTGATCTTGATCCTGTGGGGGATATTGAAATTATAAATATGGAATTGGGTCTTTCTGATATGGAAACCCTGACCCGGCGGCGGGAAAAGACCCTGCGGGCGGTGAAATCCCGGGAAAGGCATTATGAGAAGGAATTGGAAGTGGTGGATAGCCTTTTGGCCCATCTTGATGCCGGGCAGCCGCTCCGGGAGTTTTCCCTTTCCCCCCTGGGGGAGGAGTTGGTGGCGGAGCTCCACCTTTTGACGGCTAAGCCGATGCTCTATGTGGCCAATGTTGATGCTGAGGGCTGGGAGTTGGGGAAGGACAACCCCTACTACCGGCAGATCCGGGATTATGTTGGTGGGGAGGAGCTCCTGGTGGCTACCTGGGCCCAGCTGGAGGCGGAGGTGGCCCAGCTTCCCCCGGAGGAGAGGGGGGAATTTCGGGCGGAGTTGGGAATTGGGGAGGGGGGTCTTGGTGTCCTCATTAAGGCGGGTTACCGGCTTTTGGGTTTAATTACTTTCTTTACCAGTACCGGGGGCAAGGAAGTTCGAGCCTGGACGGTGAAGAAGGGTACCAAGGTATCCCGGGCGGCGGGCAAGATTCACACCCAGATGGAGAAGGGGTTTATCCGGGCGGAGGTTATTTCTTGGCCGGAATTAAAGAGGGTGGGTTCCTTTGCTGCGGCCCGCAGGAAGGGGCTGTTGCGGGTGGAGGGTAGGGATTATGTGGTGGAGGATGGGGATATTGTGCATGTTCTTTTTAGCCCCTAGGGGTGAAGGGATATGGCCGGGGAACCATGGCCAGTATCCTATACCCTGCGGCGCAATTTAGCTCTATCGGAATACCAACCCTTGGGGTCTGGGCCATGCTGACCCTGCTTGGTCCTCCGTTGCCTTTGCTCTTTGGTTTTGATGTTTCAAGGCCGTTGGGGGGTGTTTCCCCGGGGCCTTTGCTTGGGGAATGAGTGGGAATCTGGCTTGTGTAAAATTTATACCAGGGGAGGGCTGATGATGAAAAAGGAAAGTATTTTGAGTGACCAGGCACCGGCGCCGGTGGGGCCTTATTCCCAGGCTGTTAAGGCGGGGGGGTTCCTCTTTTTGTCGGGGCAGGTGGCCCTGGACCCGGCCACGGGGAAGATGGTGGAAGGGGATGTGGTGGCCCATACCAGGCAGATTATGGCCAACTTGGAGGGGGTTTTGCAGGCGGCGGGGGCTTCACTGGCTGATGTGGTGAAGACGACGATTTTTTTGACGGATATGGGGGATTTTGGGGCGGTGAATGGGGTTTATGGGGAATATTTCCCGGAAAACCCGCCGGCCCGCTCTTGTGTGCAGGTGGCGGCGCTACCCTTGGGTGCGCCCATTGAGATGGAGATGATTGCTGTTTTGTAGGGTGGGTTGGGGGCGGCTTCGGAGCTCCATGTCCTGGGCCCCTGCCGGCCAAGGGAACCATGGCCAGCACCTTTAGCCCTTCATTGCAATTTGGCTCTGCCGGAATGGTGGTTTTGTAGAGGCATAGGGCTGGATTACCGATAAAGGAGGATTTTTTATGCCCGATGGGGTCATGGCCGTCATCTTGGCGGCGGGGGAGGGTAAGAGGATGAAATCTAAACTCCCCAAGGTTATGCACCGGCTGTGTGGGCGGCCGATGTTGGAATATGTGGTTAAGGCGGCCCGGGAGGCCGGGATTGAGGATACAATTGTGGTTATTAACCCTGAGGGGGAGATGATTAAGGAGGCTCTGGGTGAGGGTGTCCAGTATGTATACCAGCGGCAGCGCTTGGGGACGGGACATGCTGTTTTACAGGCTGTGGATAAAATTCCGCCCCGGGTGAAAACCCTGCTCATCCTGTCGGGGGATACCCCTACACTGCCCCCTCGGCTGCTGCGGGAACTGCTGACTGTGCATCACAGCCGCCGGGCGGCGGCGACACTGGTAATAACCCGCCTGGAGGACCCTGCGGGCTATGGGCGTGTTTTGAGGGATGGGGCGGGGAAGGTGCTGGGGATTGTGGAGGAAGTCGATGCCGATCCGGCGGTGAAGGCGGTTCAGGAGATCAATGCTGGGGTCTATGCCTTTGACCGGCGGGAGCTCTTCCGGGCCCTAAAGGAGATTAGGCCGGCCAATGTCCAGGGGGAGTACTACCTTCCCGATGTTTTAGGTATCTTTTGCCAGGAGGGGCTGCCGGTGGCGGCGGTGACCGCCGCCTATGAGGAAATACAGGGGGTTAACAACCGTATACAGCTGGCGGCGGCGGCGGAGGTTATTAGGAGGGGAATTTTGGCGGAGGTGATGCTGGGGGGGGTTACCATTATTGATCCCGCATCCACCTTTATTGATGCCGGAGTTGAAATTGGCCAGGATACGGTTCTTCACCCCTTTACCATTATTGAGGGGGCCAGCCGGATAGCTGAGGATTGCAGCATTGGGCCCTATGCCCGCCTGGACGGGGTGACAGTTGGCCCGGGGTCAAGGATTGAAAATTCTGTCTTGGTGGATTCTAAGCTGGGGGCCGGGGTAAGGGTGGGCCCCTATGCCTATTTGCGTCCGGGCACCGTTATGTGTGAGGGTGCCAAGGCGGGGACCTTTGTGGAAATAAAGAAATCCACCATTGGTAAAAATAGCAAAGTACCCCATCAGAGCTATGTGGGCGATACAATAATGGCCGGGGATGTTAATATTGGCGCCGGAACCATTACCTGCAATTATGATGGTTGGGATAAATATGAAACCCACATTGAGGAAGGGGCCTTTATAGGCAGTAATACTAACCTATTGGCACCGGTGCGCATTGGCAAAAGGGCGATGACTGGGGCTGGCTCAACCATAAGCAAGGATGTTCCCGCCTATGGCCTGGGTTTGGGGCGGGCTAGGCAGGTTACCATTCCCGCTTGGGTGAAAAAAAAGATGGGAGAGAAGGGTTGTAAGGTTGAGGATTAGGGGAAAATATGGTGGGAGAGACCGGGAGGGTGGTATAAATAATGTGGCAGGGTAGAAGGATGAAGATATTTTCCGGGACGGCCCATGCTGAACTGGCCCAGGAAATATGCGAGTATACCGGGGTGACCCTGGGACATGCCACTGTTACACGTTTCAGCAATGGAGAAATACAGGTGGTTATCGATGAGAGTGTGCGGGGTGCGGATATTTTCCTTGTGCAGCCCATGGCCGCCAAGGTAAATGAGGATCTGATGGAGCTATTGATTATGATAGACGCCTTTCGGCGGGCCTCGGCCAGGCAAATTACGGCGGTTATTCCCCATTATGGCTATGCCCGGCAGGACCGAAAGGCCCGGGGGCGGGAACCCATCAGTGCCAGGTTAATTGCTGATCTCCTTACCGTGGCCGGGGCAACCCGTATTCTCAGTATGGATCTTCATGCTCCCCAGATCCAGGGTTTCTTTGATATCCCCTTGGATCACCTGCGGGGTGTTCCCATTTTAGCCGAATACTTTTTGGAAAATGATTGTCGCGATGCGGTGGTGGTGGCACCGGATTTGGGTGGGGTGACCCGGGCCCGGGATCTGGCCCATCGCCTGCACCTTCCCCTGGCAATTATTGATAAGCGCAGGCCGGCTCCCAATGTGAGTGAGGTGATGCATGTCATCGGGTCCGTCGAGGGGAAGAAGGTTATTATGATCGATGACATGATTGATACCGGGGGTACAATTTTTACCGGGGCCAAGGTCCTCTTGGAAAAGGGTGCCAGGGAGGTTTGTGTCAGCTGCACTCACCCTATTCTTTCTGGGCCAGCCATTGAAAGGTTAAAATCGCCGGTGTTTAAGGAGGTTGTGGTGACAAACACCATCCCCCTTAGTGAGGAGAAAAAGCTGGACAAGATTAAGGTTTTGTCGGTGGCCCCCATTTTTGGCGAAGCCATAGTCCGCATTTTTGAGGATCTCTCGGTAAGTAAGCTATTTTAAGGATTTTTAAAATTGTCATCGCCATCTTGATATGGTAAGATAGGGGGGCAAGATTGAGGAAGGAGTTGTTGCGGTTTGGCTGAGCAGGTACAAATGGAAGCAAAGGCAAGGAAAAGGATTGGCAGCAGCGAAAGCAGGCGCCTGCGCAAGGAGGGGTGGGTGCCCAGTATTCTTTATGGTCCGGAACTTGATGCACCCCTGGCTATACAAATATCGGTACAGGAACTGCACCGGGTGTTACCGGGGGGACAAAGGGGTATTATTCAGCTTAAGGTGGAAGATGCGGGGGAGACTAAAAACTACCCGGTCATGATAAAGGAAATAGAGCGGGATGTATTTCGGGATGAAATTACCCATCTTGACTTTTACCAAATATCCCTGACCCGAAAGGTTACCACATCTGTTCCCATCAATCTAATGGGTACACCGCCGGGCACCGCCGAGGGCGGAGTGCTGCAGCACCAGCTGTGGGAAGTTGATATTGAATGTTTGCCGGGGCAGTTGCCCGATTATCTGGAGGGGGATGTTTCCCAACTGCAGATGGGGGATGTGCTGACGGTGGGTGAATTGGTGGTCCCGGAGGGGATTGAGATATTGACGCCCCCGGAGGATGTGGTGGCCTCTGTTGTGCTACCGGTAATGGAAGAAGAAGAGGTGGAGGAAGTAGACGAAGAATTGCCGGCTGAAGAGGCCGCTCCGGAAGGGGATGAAGAAGGGGAAGTGGAGGCGGAAGAGGAGGAATAGGGGGCTCTGTGGGGATGAAATTGGTGGCCGGGCTGGGAAACCCCGGCGTCCGTTATGCTTTTACTCGCCACAATGTGGGCTTTTGGGTTTTGGATGTTTTGGAGCGGCGGGGGTGGGTTTCCCTAAACCGGTACATGCACCGGGCCCTGTGTGGGCGGGGGCGAATTGGCGGGAAGGAAGTTTTTTTCGCCCGGCCCATTACCTATATGAACCGGAGCGGGGAGGCCCTTGTCCCCCTGCTAGGGTATTTGGGTTTGGGTGCGGAGGATCTGTTGGTGGTTTATGATGATGTGGCCCTTCCCACCGGGCGGCTGCGGCTGCGGGGGAGGGGTAGTGCCGGGGGACACAAGGGCATTGCTTCCGTCATCTGCGGTTTGGGGACCGATGGGTTCAATAGGCTCCGCATTGGTGTGGGGCCACCGCCGCCGGGGGTGGAATTGCCCGATTTTGTGCTTTCTAAGTTTTCTCCAAAGGAGAGGGAAAAGATGGAGGGGCTGGTGGAGGAGGCGGCGGATGCGGTGGAGGTGTTTGTTACTGCTGGCCTGACCGAGGCTATGAATCGTTATAATGCTTCGTCATGAAGGGTGATGGACGAAGGACGCCGGGGAAGCATCCTGTACAGGCGGAGACGGCTTTCCTTGTGTAGGTTGCATTCTGGCATTGCCTTCAGTGCTCCTTGGGGGGGCTATTATGGCCCCGGATCCTTGGCCCCTCATTGCACTTTCCCCCTGCCGGACTTGTAATCTTGGGGGCGGTCATGGGGCATTTCACGGTGTTTTCTCTTTAATGGTAAATAAATGTAGGGGTGGGGCTCTGCTTCACCCGTTCTCAAAGATAATTATGGGTATAGGGGGTGGGAAAATGCCGCTCTATGAGTTTACCTGCGGGAATTGTGGGCATAATTTTACCGTATTGATCCCTTGGAAAAGGAAGGGGGAGACCACCTGTCCCCAGTGTGGCAGTGATAATTTGCGGGAGGTTTTGGCCGCTTTTAGTTCACCGGGCTGTGGACAGGATACGGGAGGGTTTACCTGAGGTGGTTGACGGGAGCCGGGTGCTTCCTGTGGGAAGGGAGAAGGATCCTTTTATCTTGGGCTTTGGCCATATGTTTGGACAAGGCCCTTTTGGGCATGTCTAAATGTTTGCTAAGGAGAGTTAGGATGAAAAAAAGGTTAAGGGGTGCCCTGGCCCCCCTATGGGAGGCCAAGGGTTTTGCTGAAATAGTGGCCAATGTGGCGAAGGGGAAGGGCAACCAGCTCTTGTATGGGCTGGGGGGATCGCAAAAGCCCTATTTGGCGGCCGGTCTTTTTAGGGCCATTGGCCAGAGTTGCCTCTATGTGACCCAGGATCTCCAGGAGGCCGGCAATGTCCATGATGATTTGGCGGCCTTTTTGTCGCCGGAGCAGGTTCTTCTTTTTCCCCCCCAGGCTATTCTCCCCTACGATTTTGAGGCCCAGAGCCTGGAGGTGGCCAGCCAGCGGCTGCGGGTGTTGGAAGCCCTTTTCTCTGGGGATAAGGATGTAATGGTTGTGGCACCAATGGCCGCCCTTTTGCATCTACTTCCCCCGCCGGCCAGTTTGCGGGGCCGGGAGCTGGTCCTTAAGCTTGGCGATGGTCTAGAATGGGATGGCTTCTTGCAAGAGTTGACCTACCTGGGCTATGAACGGGTGCCCCAGGTGGAAGGTAGGGGACAATTTGCCGTCCGGGGGAGCATTATTGATATATTTCCTCCCACCAGGGATTTTCCCTACCGGCTGGAGTTTTTTGCCGATGAGGTGGAATCCATTCGGGAGTTTGCCTTGGCCGATCAGCTGTCCCGCCGGGAGCTGCGGGAGGTTAAAATATTTCCGGCCCGGGAATTTATTTTAACCCCCGGTGAAAGGGAGCGGGGGCGGGAAAGGTTGGCCCGGGAGGGAGAAGGGATCTGCAGCAGGTTGGAGGCCAAGGGCCGGGGCGATTTGGCCCTTAAGCTTAGGCAACGCTATGAGAGGTACCTGGCGGAAGCGGAGGCCACCATTTATTTTCCCGGTTTGGATAACCTCCTCCCCCTTTACCAGGCCGAGAAAAGTACCCTCTTTGATTATTTTCCCTTGGAGGCCGTCATCTTTTTGGCCGAACCCCTGCGCCTTAAGGAGCGGGTGGAGGAATATACCAAGCAGGTGGTGGACATTCACAGCACCCTGCTCAAGGAGGGCCGGGTCTTTCTCTTCCAACTAAATAATTACCTAAATTGGGAGGATGTTGCCGCTGTCCTCAAGGGGCGGCGGACCATAGCCATTTCCCACTTTTTCCGCGCCCTCCCCGATGTGGAGCCGGCGGCTATTTATTCCCTGACAGCCAAGGATGTCCCCGATTACCGGGCCAACCGGGGCCTGGTTGCTTCGGATTTGGAACGTTGGCTGCGGCGCCGGTATAGGGTTCTCCTCTTTGCCGATACGGAGGAAAGGGGCAGGGGCCTGCAGAAGTTTTTGGCGGAGGTGGGTTTTGAGGCTGACCTGGTCCAGGGGGAGGCCCCGCCCCGGGAAGGGCGGGTGCAGGTGAGGACGGGTGGTGCCTTAACCAAGGGCTTTGAATTTTCCCAGCTCAAGTTGGCCATCTTGGGTGGCCACGATATTCTGGGCCAGCAGAAGGCCCGCTCCCTTAGGCGGGTGCCCAAAAAGGGGAAGCGGATCCACAGCCTGGATGATCTGGAACCCAATGACCTGGTGGTCCATGTGAATCATGGTATTGGCCGCTATTTGGGCTTAAAGACCATGGAGATCCAGGGGGTACAGCGGGACTACCTTTTGGTGCAGTATTCCGGTGAGGACCGCCTTTATGTGCCCACGGATCAGGTTCACTTTTTGCAAAAGTATGTGGGGGTGGAGGGCACTTCCCCCCGCCTGAGCAAATTGGGTGGGGCCGATTGGAACCGGGCCAAGGGACGGGTCAAGGAATCGGTGCAGGAATTGGCCCTGGGGCTTTTGGAGCTCTACGCCGCCCGGGAGACGGTGACGGGGCACAGCTTTGCCCCCGATACGGTTTGGCAGCAGGAATTTGAGGAGCGCTTTCCCCATGAGGAGACCCCAGATCAGCGGGCTGCCATTGAAACTGTGAAGGGGGCCATGGAAAGGCCTAAACCCATGGATCATATAGTCTGTGGTGATGTGGGCTATGGGAAGACGGAGGTGGCCATTAGGGCTGCCTTTAAGGCGGTGATGGATGGGAAACAGGTGGCGGTTTTAGTTCCCACCACCATCTTGGCCCAACAGCACTACAATACCTTTCAGCAGCGTTTTGAACCCTATCCCGTTGAAATTGGGCTTTTAAGCCGCTTCCGCACCCCGGCGCAACAGCGGGAGACCTTAAAGGGCCTGGAGCGGGGAACGGTGGATATTGTCATCGGCACCCACCGGCTTTTACAGCGGGATATAAAGTTTAAGGACCTGGGCCTGTGGATTATAGATGAGGAGCAGCGCTTTGGGGTGGGGCAGAAGGAGATGTTGAGAAAGGCCCGGGAGAAGGTGGATGTCCTTACCCTGACGGCAACCCCCATCCCCCGGACCCTTCATATGGCCATGGCCGGCATTAGGGAAATGAGCCTCATGGAGACCCCTCCGGAAAACCGCTTCCCCATTCAGACCTACGTTTTGGAGCATGATCATAACCTGGTGCGGGATGCCATTAGTTTGGAGCTGCGCCGGGGTGGGCAGGTTTTTTATGTCCACAATCGGATAGACACCATTGGCCGGGAGGCCCAGCGCCTGCAGGAACTTTGTCCGGGAGCCCGGATTGCCGTTGCCCATGGGCAGATGGGGGATGGGGAACTGGAGGAGGTGACCATGGCCTTCTTGGCCGGCGATTATGATGTCTTGGTCTGTACAACCATTATTGAAAATGGCCTGGATATGCCCAATGTCAACACCCTAATTGTAACGGGGGCCGATATGATGGGGCTGGCCCGCCTTTACCAACTGCGGGGGCGGGTGGGGCGTTCGGATCGCCTGGCCTATGCCTACTTCACCTACCAAAAGAGTAAAATCCTTTCGGCGGCGGCGGAAAAACGCCTTCAGGCCCTGCGGGAATTTACGGAACTTGGATCTGGTTTTAAGTTGGCCCTGCGGGATTTGGAGATCCGGGGGGCGGGAAACCTCTTAGGGGCTGAACAGCACGGCCATATAGCCAATATTGGTTTTGAACTTTACTGCCAGCTCCTGGAGGAGGCGGTGAGCAAGCTGAAGGGGGATGTTAAGGATGTGCTACCGGAACCCAGTCTGGATTTAAATATAAATGCCTATCTGCCGGAGAAGTATATCCCCGATGGGCGGCAGAAAATAGATATTTACAAGGCCGTGGCTGCGGCCAAGTCGGAGGCCGAGGTGGGGGAACTGGAGGCGGAAATTAGGGATCGGTTCGGCCATCTGCCCCGGGAGGCCCGGAACTTGCTTTCCGTGGCCCGGATTAAAATTCTACTGCGGGAAGTGGGGCTGGAAAGTATGCGCCAGAGGGGGGAGGAGATCTGGCTGGAGCCGGGCCCGGGTTTTTCCCTGCCCTTGGGGGAAATCCAAAGGGAACTGGGCAGGTTTCGCCGCCGGCTGCTAATAGACAGGGGGCGGAAGCCACCCCGGATTACGGTGCGCATTAGGGATTTGGAGGATAATGAGCTTTTGGACCTGCTCCTGGAGATTTTAACCGCCCTGGTATCCCTTGCTGCCGAAGAGGGTATTGGGTATAATGAAACTAGCACCCTTTAGGTAAGACATTCGGAACCGGAGGGAGGGAGACCTGTTGAAACGCAACTTATTTTTACTTGTGGTGGCAGCACTAATTGTTATGCTCCCCCTTACCGGCTGTCAGAAGGAAAAGGATGTTTTGGCCGTTGTAAATGGGGAGGAAATGCGGCGGGAGGAATTGGAACACCGCCTGGCCCTGGAAACCTTCCTCAATCCTAATCTGGATGGGGATTCGGTTGAAACCGAGGCCCTTTTGGATCAGTTGATTGTGGAAAAACTTTTATTGGCCGATGGCTTAGCCATGGATCTGAGCGTGGATAAGGAAGAACTAAAGAAGTTTATGGAAGCTGTGAAAAGCCAGCTGGAGCTCTTCTATGGTTCGGGGGAAGACTATGAGAAGGCCTTGGAAGAAAAGGGAATTACCGAGGAAGATGTGGAAAACTACGGGGGAAACCTGCTGCTCATTGAGGACCTGTACAAGATGGTTACTAAACATGTTACGGTGGGGGATGCTGAGGTGGAAGCCTTCTATAGGGAAAACCCGGACATGTTTACAGTGGGAGAACGGGTGAAGGCCCGGCATATTCTGGTTGATGAGGAAGAATTGGCTGAGGAATTGCTGGCAAGGGCCCAGGAGGGGGAAGATTTTGCCCAGTTGGCGCAGGAGTATTCCCAGGATCCCGGCTCCCAGGGGGCAGGGGGAGACCTGGACTACTTTCCCCGGGGGATGATGGTTGAGGAGTTTGAGGAGGCCGCCTTTGGGGCCAAGGTGGGGGAAATTGTCGGTGTGGTGGAAACCATCCACGGCTATCATATTATCAAGGTGGAGGATAAGAAGGAGAAGGAAATTCTGCCCCTAGAGGGGATGGAGGAGAATATAAGGGAATATCTTCTGGAGGGGGAAAAATCCTCCATCTTCTACACCTATTTGGAAGATTTGAAGAATAGTGCGGATATTGAGCGTTTTTAATTGTGACCCGGCGGGGGTGAGTGGGTTTTACCCCGGGCACCTTTGCATGGTGGCAAGGAAGCTTGGGTTTTGGAATATTTGCCCGGATATTGCGGGGGGGACATTTTTCATCTAGGATGGAGACTGTCCTCCTTTTTGTCCCTAATTAATGATTGTCCCGGGGCCTTGGGACTGGAAAAAATGAATAAAAGTGCTAAAAAGGCTATATACTATCAGTGGGATCAAGGTTAAATAAACTTTGTCAGGGCAAAGGAGGGGTGAGAATGAAGGCAACTGGAATAGTAAGAAGGATCGATGACTTGGGTCGCGTGGTTATCCCGAAGGAAATTCGGCGAACCTTGCGGATTCGGGAGGGTGATCCCCTGGAGATCTTTGTGGATAGAGGTGGAGAGGTAATCCTGAAAAAGTATTCTCCCATCGGGGAATTGGGGGATTTTGCTCAGGAGTATGCGGATTCTTTATATGATGCTATTGGGCATATCAGCTTGATTGCCGACAGGGATAATATAATTGCCGTTGCCGGTGCGCCCAAAAAGGAATTTATGAACAAACCGGTGGGGGTGGCGGTGGAAAGGGCCATGGAGGAGCGGCGGCCGGTTGTGATCAATGATCCACGGGAACATCAGTTTTATCGGGCCGATGGGGAGGAAGAGGATATTGAGTTGCGGTTTACGGCGGAGGTAATAGCCCCCATTATTGCGGAGGGTGACCCCATCGGAGCGGTTATTATCTGCACAAAAACCCCAGATGTTAAAATGTCGGATCTGGAACTTAAATTGGCTAAAACCGCTGCGGGGTTTTTGGCTAAACAGATGGAACAGTAGGGTTTTGTAGACAACATAATAGCCAATTAGGTAGATAACACAGTAGCGAGCCCCGGTTCGCTACTTTTTTGCATTTTCCCCCCTGCTTGGGGCCACCCCCCCCTTGCTACCGCCTCCACCATCCTTGCCGGCCCAAGATAGGTAACAACAAAAATTGCCGGCCAGCTGGGATGGGTTTTGCCTTGCAAGGAAGATTGGCCCACCCCATGGCCAATAATATTGCCGGGCAATATTGGAGGAGGAAAAGGGGCTGGGGGGGCGAAATTAAGGAGGGATAGGAGGGATAGATAATGGGCAGGAAATTATACCGTTCCCGCAGTCAGAGGATGCTGGCGGGTGTTTGCGGTGGTCTGGCAGAATATTTTAATGTGGATGTGACCCTGATCCGCCTGGGTCTGGCCTTTTTGATCTTTTTTACCGCTATTTTCCCCGGCCTGCTATTTTATGTTGTCGCCGCCCTGATTATCCCCCAGGAATAGGGTGGGTCTAGACCCGCAATTGTCCCAAGGGGGAAGGAGGCTGGGGGCAATGGCCCACGGGGCTTTCCCCAGATGGGCGGGCTGCCCCCGGACCAGGGGGTAATAAAAAAGGAAAATTGCAAATTCGCGGCTTCCCCTTGCCAAAATAATAATGAGGTGCTAAGATATAAGCCAAATCATATATACAATTGTCCATGTGTGGGAGACATTGGATGGGGGGCAGGAGAAATGTCCATATTGGTGCAAAAATACGGCGGGAGTTCGGTGGCCACGCCGGAGAAGATTAGGGCGGTTGCCCGCCGGATTGTCCTGGCCAGGGAACATTATGAGCGGGTGGTGGTTGTTGTTTCGGCCATGGGCAAAACCACCGATGAATTATTGGGGCTGGCTCGGCAGCTGAGTGAGGAGCCATCTCCCCGGGAGCTGGACATGCTTATTGCCACGGGGGAACAGCAGTCTTCGGCCTTATTGGTCATGGCCCTACAGGAAATTGGCTGTCCGGCAATTTCCCTAACTGGGGCCCAGTCGGGGATTGTCAGCAGTGGGGTCCATACCAAGGCGGAGATTCTTAACATTGACCCCACCCGGCTTGTGGGAGAGCTTGACCAGGGAAAGGTTGTGGTGGTGGCGGGTTTTCAGGGTGTAAATGGCAATAACGATATAACTACCCTGGGCCGGGGGGGTTCCGATGTTAGTGCCGTGGCCCTGGCGGTGGCCTTGGGCGCCCCGGTGTGTGAAATTTATACCGATGTGGAGGGGGTCTACACGGCCGATCCCCGGCTTGTGGCCAAGGCCCGGTTACTGGCAGAGATATCCTATGAGGAGATGCAGGAGCTGGCCAACTTGGGGGCCCAGGTTCTGCATCCTCGTTCCATAGAGTTTGCCCGGAAATTTAACATTATCCTTCATGTACGCTCAAGTTTTAGCCAGAATAGGGGGACTTTAGTGAAGGGGGCGGGTGATTTGGAGAAAAAGCGGGTGGTAAGTGGGGTGGCCTGTGATTTGAACACGGCCAAGGCGGTGATCCTGGGGGTTCCCGATGAACCGGGGGTGGCCCAGCAGGTCTTTTTATCCCTGGCCCAGGCCAATATTAATATAGACATGATTATCCAAAGTATGATGCGCCGGGATAGGAATGATATTGCCTTTACGGTGGCGGAGGCCGATCTGCCCCAGGTAATTGAAATAATGGAAAGGGTGGCTGCAAAGTTGGGTGCGGAAGGGGTGGCCCATGATGCCAAGGTGGCCAAGATTTCCATTGTGGGGGCGGGCATGATAAGCCATCCGGGCACAGCCGCCACCATGTTTGGGGCCCTGGGGGATGCGGGGATCAATATTGAGATGATCAGCACATCGGAAATTAAAATTTCCTGCCTGATTCAGGAAGCCGATGCCAAAAGGGCCCTGGAGGCTATCCATGAGCGTTTTCATTTGGATGCCTAGAGGGTGAGGAGGATGGGAAATGGGGGCCGACCCGGGGGGGCGGCCCCTCCTATTTACCGAAAATCAAAGGGGCGGCCCCCGGACCGCCCCTCTTTTACCCCCATTTTTCGACGCGCAAATGGGCGGGTCTTTTTATTTGCCCCGGGACGGTTTTCTGTTATGATAGAGAAGAAAGAAATTTAACTGGCGGGAAAGGGAGAATGGGTGTGAAAAAGCAGTCCTTTATGACAGGAGCCTTTGTGCTTGCTGCGGCTGGAATTGTCACAAAAGTATTTGGTGCCCTTTACCGAATACCCCTTACCTGGCTCATCGGGGACGAGGGCATGGGTCTTTACGGGATGTCATATCCTTTGTACAATATGCTGTTGGTGCTTTCCACCGCCGGAATTCCGGTGGCTATTTCCAAATTGGTTTCCGAAAAGGTGACCCAGGGTAATTATGGGGATGCCCAGCGGGTCTTTGGCCTCTCCTTTTTGATCTTGGCCAGCACCGGCCTTTTCTTTTCCCTCCTTTTGTTTTTTACCGCCCGCCCCTTGGTAGAAAGGGGTTTTTTGCGGGATCCCCGGGCCTATTACGGGGTGGTGGCCATTGCACCGGCGGTTTTTTTAGTTTCCGTCATGTCGGCCTTCCGGGGTTTTTTCCAGGGATTGCAAACCATGGTGCCCACGGCCCTTTCCCAGGTGGTGGAACAACTGGCCCGGGCGGCCACGGCCTTATCCCTGGCCTACTATCTCTTTGGGCGGGGGATTGAATTTGCGGCGGCGGGGGCCGCCTTTGGTGCGGTTGTGGGTGCCTTGGCCGGCCTGATCCTTTTGTTGGCCTTTTACAGGCGTCGCCACCGTTATTTTACTGGGCCCCGCCTGTATCGGGGGGAGAGGAGTACCACGGGGGAAATAATCGGCAGTATTGTAAGGCTGGCCATCCCTGTCTCCTTGGCCAGCCTGGTTATGCCCCTGGTGCAAAACATAGATGTCATAATTGTCCCGGCCCGGTTGGGTGTGGCGGGGTATAGTGTTGAGGAGGCTACGGCCCTCTTTGGCCAATTGTCCCAAATGGCCGCCACCCTCATCAACTTGCCCACCATTATTACGGTGGCCTTGGCGGTGAGCCTGGTTCCGGCCATCTCTGCAGCCTCGGCCTTGGGGGATAAGGGGCTTATTAAATCCCGGGTTGCGGCGGCCGTGAGGATGACCATTATCTTGGAACTGCCCGCCTTTGTGGGTCTTTACATCTTAGCCGAGGAGATCATGGCCCTTCTTTATGGCCATCCCCAGGCCGGGGTGGCCCTTTCCAGCCTGGCGGCCAGTGTCTTGTTCCTTGGCCTCCATCAGACCACATCTGGGGTTTTACAGGGGCTGGGCCGGACTGATATCCCGGTAAAGAGCCTCCTCATGGGAGCCGTCTGTAAGGTTTTTTTGACCTATATCTTAACGGCTCGGCCCACCTTTGCCATTAGGGGTGCTGCCCTGGGGACGGTGACGGCCTTTATTATTTCCTCCAGCCTCAATCTTTTGGCCCTGGGCCGCCTCATTGGTTTTAAACTGCAGCTAAAGGAAATGTGTATCAAGCCGGTGGTGGCGGCGGCCGTTATGACCTTTGCCGTTGTGGGCACATACCGGCTGACGGCGGCCCA
>JAAYSG010000024.1 GCA_012518435.1 Bacillota bacterium | reverse complement strand
ATCTGGGCCATGGCCGGATCTTCGATGGTTATTAATTCGGCAAAATTTTCCCTTGGTAAGGTGATAACCTGACCTTCTGTATCATCCCTATAGACAATTTGCTGCCCACTTTCCTGAACACTGTACACAACTCACCCCTCCCTTCAATTCCTAAAATATTTAGTCCACAGTTCCTTTACTATCTGAGGGAATATGACCAATTTTACAACCCTCGCAAGCTTTTACAGATATGCCAGCAAACGGTCTGGGCTTTTTATAATATAAGTACCAGAATATAAACTCATGGAGGCAAAAACAAGGGGCCATTGAATTAATTGCATTATATGCAATACTTTTGCTCATCATGCATACCTATAACCCTATTCTACATAATGGCCAAAAGTCCTGCTTATTTTTGCATCTATTTTATTAATCGCTGTAAACAACCTTCTTTATTTTATTTTCCGCCAGTGGCCCCCCTAATATGCAAATACATAGGGTTATTCATTTCTCTCCTTACAAATTTAAAATTGAAAGAGCCCAGAATAAATTAGGGGGGAAATTCCCCCCTACCTCTTCCCCAAGTTACTATTACTGGGAATTGCACCAACCAATCACATCTGCATGGAGAAGTTAAAATTTATGGTACTATACAGGAAAGGGAATGGATATCCCTTGAGTTTCGTGACTAATTAGTTATCTCCAGCGCAATGGCAATGGAACCGATAAGTCCCTTTTCCATCAAATCCAATGATATTCTATCCTCCGTGGTGTGGGCGTATTCTTCTTCCGCCGGTGAATAACCAATGGTTGGGATGCCCAACTCTAAAGTTGTCCAGGGGCCATCGGTTCCGAAATCCCAGCGGCCGAAACCGGGATTTTGCCCCACTTTCTTCAATGCCTCCACAGTCTTAAGAACATTTACATCATCTTTGGGCACCAAGTATGCCGGCTTATAAAGATCTACAGTTTCTTCAATGCCAGTGTAGCTTGTATGGGCTAATTTCCTAATCTCGTAAGTTGCACGGAGCTCGGTTTCCCGTGCACATTTCGCAATTATGCCTTCAATTTCGGCCAATATTGTTTCCTTGTTTTCAGATGGCAAAAAGCGCCTATCGATAAATATTGTGCACTTGTCGGGAACAATACTACCCCAACCCGGGGAACATTCAATATTTGTCACGCTGATACTGGACTTACCCAGAAAATCATCGGCGGGTAGCTTGTCTGCCATTTTCTCCAGGGCACGGACAATGGGATTCATCTTATACACAGCATTGGTAGCCCGCCATGGCGCACTACTATGTCCTATCTGGCCCAGGGTGCTCAATTCAATTTCCACACGTCCCCGGTGGCCTAAATAAATATCAAGCCCGGTGGCTTCGGCCAAAACCCCCAAGGCAATTTTCCCCGGGTAATCCTGCAGGACATCCTTGGCCAGCAACTGCATTCCCCACATATCACCGGGTTCCTCATCGATAACCCCGGTTACAATAATGTCCCCCTTGGTTGCAACGCCGGCCTTTTTAATACAGGCAGCTGCGTATACTTGGACCGCCGTGGCTCCCTTGGTATCACTTGCCCCCCTACCATGTAGATAGCCATCGGCTATCACGCCATCATAAGGCGGATATTCCCACTCTTCTAGATTACCGGGGGAGACGTGATCAAGGTGGAAGTTAAACATAATATGTTCCCCGCCACCGCTGCCGCGAATAATCCCCACAACATTGCCGCCCTTGTCGCGAAAGACTTCATCATAACCCAACTTGCGCATCTCTGCTAAAACTAAATCAGCGGCATCCTTTTCTTGGGCTGTGATGCTTGGGGTCTGCACCAGTCTTTGGGCAAAGTCAAGCATATCATTGTACATGGCACTGGCAGTAGACATTATCTTGCTCTCCAACATTTCCCAAAACTCCTTTCCAATTGTTTACTCTCCCCCCAAGGCCCCACTTCCGGTTCCCCCCACCAACACCTATGAGTTCAAATATTCTCTAGCGGTTGTTGTCAACACGTCTGCCGCCTTCTCAAGGTCACTCACGGCCACACACTCATCCACCACGTGGGCCATGGTAAGTGCTCCGGGTCCAAATAAATAGCAGTTGGGGTTATCCATCCGGGCGCTAATAATAGAAGCATCTGTATAGGCCGGGAAACCGAAAAGTTCCAAGTCTGTTTTACTTACTTCCCGGTATGATTCCCTAATGGTTTTCACAAAGGAAGAATCGATTGGAGCCTCGACCGGGGGTCTGTCAATATTGATGTGACTTATCTTAAAGGTAGCCCCAGTACCCCGAATACTATGGGCAACAGTTTTATGAAGCAATTCAGTAAGGTTAGCTATTGTCATGGGCTTAACAATGCGGATATCCACTTCACAGCGCACGTAATCGGAAACAACATTGGTTTTTTCTCCGCCCTGGATCTTGCCGAAGGCAATGGAGGTTTTGCCCAAATATTTGCTTTCGTATTCCAGGGCATGTATGGTGTTTTTTATGGCGGTAATTACTTGTCCCATGGCCATGATGGCATCCACACCGACATGGGGATTGCCGGCATGGGCATTTTTACCATAGATTTCAATCCCATACCATACTACACCTTTATGGGCAACTGCCAATTTTAATCCCGTTGGTTCTGTAGCAACAAGGGTTGCATCCTGCCTAACTAGTTTCCGCTCGATTAGGTCCAAAGCCCCCAACATATCGGGGCCCTCCTCATCTACAGTCGCACAGACAACGAAATCCTTCTTATGGGAGCTTCCCAAATTAGCTATTCTCTTTAGGGCAATCATTATCGCCGCCAAGCCGCCCTTCATGTCTACCGAGCCCCGACCGTATATCCTGTTATCTATTATTTCACCACCAAAGGGATCCTGGGTCCACCCCTGGCCAACGGGTACAGTATCCATATGCCCCAGGTAAACAAGCTGCCCCTTGCCCCCTCCCTTTAATGTTGCCACAACATTGGGGCGACCCGGTTTAACCTCATATACCTTAACCCCAACACCGGGTATAGATCTGAACCAATCTGCGACAAAAGTAGCTATTTCCTTTTCGCTACCCCTTGGGTTTTCACTGGGTATTCTAATCAATGCCTGTGTAAGATCCACAACCTCAGATACCATCTGTCCATCCCCCTTTGCCCTGGTTAATACCATCCCCCTTATTGCCTTGACTTAAGCAAAGCCCCTCTAACCCTTGAGGGCATCCTTGTTAATAAAGGATACAGGTTCCCCGCCCCGCAGCACTCTAATAACACTTTCCATGGTATCCTCCCGCCTTTGGATGATGGATTGTTCACTATACCATGCAGCATGGGGTGTAATGATCACATTGTCCATATGGCAGAGAGGGTTGTTTAGGTCAATTCCATCCGTTTCTAGAACATCCAAAGCGGCCCCAGCGATTAGGCCCTCCTCAAGGGCTCGCACAAGCTCCTTTTCCTTCACCACGGCACCACGGGAGGTATTGATTAAAAAGGCGGTGGGTTTCATTTGTTTAAATGTTTCATAGTTAAAGCTATGCCTTGTCGCATCCGTTAGCGGGCAGTGGATTGATATGTAGTCAGATTCCCTGATCAATGTGTCCATATCCACCATGGTGATATCATGTTTGTCAGCCTGTTCTTGGCTCACATAGGGGTCGAAGGATATTACCCTAAAGCCAAAACATTTAATCTTGGCCCGAACTGTCTGGGCTATCCGACCAAAGCCCACCAGACCCACCGTACTAACCCGGGGTGCGTTGATGGGTTCTGCCAACTTGTAATCCCAGCTGCCCGCCTTTACCTTATGGTTCAAATAGGTTATTTTACGTGAACATGCCAGGATCAAAGTCGCCGTATGGGTGGCTACCTCATCCTGGCAGTAAGTAGGCACATTTGCTACCATAATTCCCTTTTTCGATGCGGTTGCAACATCAATGGTGTCGAAACCAATGCCATTTCTAATGATCAGGCGGCATTTTTCCAGGTTTTCTATGAGATCCGCTGTGATTTTGTAATACACATTTATGATAACATCGGCATCCTTTACTTGTGTAAGCATATCCGCCTGCGGATCAGCCTCTATTAATTCCGCACCTACGGCAGATAGTCTCCTTCTTTCCATTTCAAGATTGGGAAATATGTTATCGGTTATCACCACTTTATGCGCGACCAAACAGCACCATCCCTTTGCAAAGATCTTGTTGATACCCGGGCGTATATTTTTGGGGCCATGGGTACAGGTGGTAAATCGGCACTGGCCCCGTGGATACCTAAAATAAAGTTTATTGTGACGGGCCCGAAAATGAGTTTCGCGTAGGTTGTCTTTCAGGCCCGCCTTGTGGTTATTAACTGCACCCTAATGGTTCTGGGTTACTGCAAGGGGTTATTCGAAATTAAAGACCATTTCTTCCTGGATTTTCCTGGATATTTCGTAAAGCCGCAGGACAGAATCCAAGTCCACCCATTCGTTCGCTTCGTGATACTTATCACCGACTATTCCGTAGGACATACTGTTTATGTTGCCTGTTTCGGCCGCTACTACCCCAGTATCGGTATAGCCGGTGAAAACAGGTGTTTCAGCCCTTTTGCCCGTTACCTCCTCGATAATTTCCTGGAGTTTTGCCAGCAAAACGGAGGAATTGTCCTGTTTAACGCAAGGCCTTTGTGCTACAACTTCAATGGATGTTTTTAGGCCTTCGACTACTTTACAGGCATCTGCACAGGCCTCTTCCACTAATTTTATGGTATCCTCATTTGTTAGATTAGGAGGGAAACGCATATCTAGGGTTACGGTACAGCTCTCCGCCACCATATTCGTGTTCAAGCCACCATTAATGGTACCAAAACAGACTGAACTACGGCCAAAGGACTCATCTTCACAGGGTAGTTCGTTCACCCTGTTGCGGATATTTCTTACTATCTCTGCCATGCCGCTAATGGCATCCACTCCCACCCAAGGAAATGATCCGTGGGCAGAGGCCCCAATGGCTGTGATCTTGAACCAGGTTTTACCCTTATGGGCCACATAAATGTTGTTGTTGGTTGGCTCATGATCCAATACAAAACTATTGCCCGTAACATAACCACTCTCCAGAGCCTTCATGGCACCCATCATGGCATCGCCTTCCTCATCACCTGTGGCAATAAAAACAAGGGAGCGCTTGGGTTCCTTGCCCGATTGTGCCAGTTTTACCATATCCCGGAAGGTAATCATTGCCACCGCAAGGCCCGACTTCATATCAGCAGTGCCTCGACCATACATTTTGTTCCCAACTATAGTGGCCTGGAAGGGATCCGTTTCCCAGCCAGTTCCAGCCGGTACAACATCCATATGGTGCATACTGACAAAGGCCGGATCTTCTACTTTGCCCGGGAGCACACATACCACATTAAAACGTTCAGGAGCAAATTCATCCTTTATTACGGGCAGCCCCGTTTCCCTTTCCAACCACTCTGCGATAAAATTTCCGATCTCCTTTTCAAACTTTCCCACGTTCGTACTCTCGATGGCTACCAGTTCCTTGGCAAGCCTTATTACCTCATAATCTTCATAGTTACGCATTCTTTTCCTACCTCCTTAGTTGTGGTACACACAACACATATCATCGTGGTCCAACGAAGGTTCCGCACAATATCCAGGCCTAGCCTCTCCCTTCAGCCAAAGGAAAGGGGTGCAGTTAACATATACCATAGTTTTGACTGTAGTCTAAGTATGGCTGGAGACCACCGAAATTATCTTATTTCCCAACTAAGACATTGTACCCTTTCGGTAGTCTCGCAGTTCCTCTCATGGGATTATAGGGTGCCAAGTAATCTTGGTAGAAAGAGCACTATTTCCGGGAAAAGGACTACTATACCGATAACGACGAATAAGGTAGCCAAGAGAGGGATTGATTCTTTTATTAGGGTGTCTAAAGATGCCCTGGATATACCCTGTGCTACATAAAGATTCACACCAACGGGGGGTGTAATCATACCCACGCAAAGGTTCATGGTCATGAGAACCCCGAAAAAGACAGGGTGGTAACCAAGGGATGTCACAACGGGTAGGAAGAGGGGCGTAAAGAGTATAACGTTGGATATTGTGTCAATAAAGCATCCGGTAACAATAAGAAAGCCCATGATCATGAACATAATCCCGGCAGGAGAGTTGGTTATTCCCAACATCATCTCAGCAATTTGTTGGGGAATCCTCTCCAAAGTTAAGAGACGACCAAAGGTTGTTGCAGAACCCACAACAAACATTCCCGTACAGGTTAATAGCCCAGCTTCTACAAAGGCATCTTTAATGCCCGACAGGGTAAGGGTTTTTTCAATAAATACACCGTTAAATAATGCATAGACGGCTCCGATAACCGCCGCTTCAGTTGGAGTAAAAATTCCACCGTAGATACCACCCAGGATAATTATCGGCAGTGCTAAGGCCCAGCGGGATAACCAGATCTGTTTCATAACCCAGCCCAGGCCGCCTCCCCTGGGTTTACCCAGATAGCCTCGTTTTTTACTGATGAACATATTAACGGCTATTAAGCCCCCACCCATCAATATCCCCGGCGCAATCCCGCCGGAAAACATTGCTACTGTGGACACCCCAGAGGTCACACCGAAAACAATCATGGGGATACTGGGGGGAATGACGGGGCCAATTGTTGCGCCGGCGGCGGTAAGACTACCAGCATAGGCACTTGAATAACCCCTTTCCACCATGGATGGAATCATAGTTGTGCCTAGGGCAGCCACCACCGCAGGACCCGAACCAGAAATAGCGGCAAAAATCATACAGGCAACTATCAAGGCGTTACCAAGGCCACCCGGAGCAGGGCCCATAATTGCCTCCCCGACGTCTATAACTTTTTTAGCCAGCCCACTTTTCTCCATTAAGGTGCCGACCAGCATAAAGAATGGTATTGCCATTAATGGAAAGGAATCTGCGGCTGTAACGGTGGCCTGGGCGACCAAATGCACCATGTTATAATCTGGATAAAAAATTATAGCGGCAACAGTAGAGGCAAAGGCTAGGGCCACGGCAATTGGTACACTAAGAAACATAAGCAAGAATAGCAACCCGAAAAGTACACCTGCCAACTAGATCACTCCTTAATACTGCCATTGTGTTTTAGTAAAGGGCAAATTCGAACGATAAAAGTACGAATCGCGACGCCTAGGGTCCCTAAAACACCTGGTATATACATCACCCAAACCGGTAACCAGGTCATGGAAGGGAATGTTTGCCACTTGGTAAACTGCATGAATACTATTCCCGCAATTTTATAGGAAAGAAAAAGGCAAAAGACAATGGTGAAAATGTCAGAGAACAGCTCGATATATTTTGCAATACTTCTGGGTAAATACTCAGTTGCCATTTCCACCTTCAAGTGCATCTGTTTTTTAGCCGCTAGGCTAATACCTGCCATACAGATCCAGACAAAACCTATCCTTGCCACTTGTTCGGCCCAAGAAAAACTGTAACTAAAAACATAACGGGCAACAACTTGTACCGCCAGGACCGGTAAGGTCACAAAGATACAAATCGCAATGATATCCGCCTCTAGATTATCCAAAATATCAATGAAACGAGTTTTCATGCATAATCCTCCCATCACACGCTGTAAGCTAGCGACAATGGACTTATAATCTTTCTCATCGTCTTGCCAAGGAATATGATATTGCCACAACTTAGTAAAAGGATTGGGAGCTGTTAGGGAAGTAATTTTACAACAAGCCTGGGGTGCAGCATCTAAGGGACGAAATAATCGCTAAGTGGCGGAAATTCTTTGTTATGCTGCTTTAGACCGGACCCCATTATTGGCTTGGAGTAAACGGTTCCTAGGGTGATAATCTGGGGGGAGGTCTTCTCCCCCCCCAGATTATTGGCAATCTAATCTAAGCAGTAATTTACCTTACTTAGTTACCCAGGGCCTTATCAATCAGATCCTTACCAATTTCATCCTCGTATTTTTCGTAAACGGGCATTGCAGCTTCCCTAAACTTTAACCGTTCTTCAAGTGTCAGTTCAATTATTTCATTTTTCCCTTCCGCCATAATAGCATCCCGGTCATCCTGGTCCATTTGTTGTACTAGTTCCCTTTGGTATGCTTGGGCTTCCAGAACGGTTTCCATTATAATTTCACGCTGTTCTTCGGTTAGCTTGTCCCAGGTGATCTTGGACATAATAACCGGAATCGGATCGTAGAGGTGCTTGGTTTCGATGATATATTTGTTCACCCGATAAAAGCCGCTCTGGCGAATGTTGCCATAGGGGTTTTCCTGGGCATCGATTACACCCTGCTGCAAACCTGTCAACACTTCGGAAAAGGCCATTGGAATCGGGTTTGCGCCAAGGGTCTTGAAATGATCGATATGCATAGCATTTTCCATTACGCGGATCTTAACACCTTTCAGGTCTTCCGGGGAACGAATCTCCTTATTGGCTGTTGTATGGCGCCAGCCCTGGAACCACCAGCACAGACCCTTCATGCCCTGGTCCTCTAGGGAGCCAAGAATTTCCTGCCCAACTTCACCGTCTAGAATTGCCTCAGCATCTTTTTCATCATCGAATAGATAAGGTAAGTCCAAGAGCTTGGTTTTGTCGGTAAAACCACCAAGGAAAGCCAGGGATGGTTGTACAATATCAAGGGATCCAGCTTGTACAGATTCCAGCATTTCCCTGTTGCCACCCAGTTGGGAGTTCGGATATACTTCCATTTTCATCTTTCCACCGGATCTTTCTTCGATTAGCTCAGCCCATTTGAGATATCCCTTGTGTGATACCGTTTCTTCTGCTACAACGTGGCCAGCGCGAAGCACTAATACCTTTTCTTCTCCATCTTCCCCTTCTCCGTTGGCCGCCTCTTGGGAGCCACACCCAGCCACTGCCACTAACAACATGCAGACAATCACACTGAGCCACAAGAGTTTACTTTTCCTTGACATTTAACCTTACCCCCATTTCAATTTACTTACTAGATTAGTTACATGTTTCACATTGTTCCTTCATCCGTCCTCCCGAATATTGTCTGCTTCGCCTTATATCACCCCCCATTTATATTTGTCATATACCCCGGGGCGGGCGACGGGACCAGAAGACCGCCCTACCCAACGGTATTTCAGCAATTTTCCAATGGTAAACACTCAACATGCCGGCAATTAGAACATTGTATGCAATTGAAAAGCCGTATTACAGGGTGCACCCGGTGCAATGTGTAGTTCCCGCCGTTCCAGATCCATGATTATGGAGAACACAGTTGCTTTCCTTTGACCGGGTTCTTCCGAAAGATCCTCATGCCGGCAAATTGAATCGGGGTATTCAACATGATCCTGCAATAGTTCCTGTATATCCTTAATACCTAGGATCTTTTTCCTTTTTATATTCTTAGTCATCCTACCCAGCCTGATGAATGAATCGGGAATAATTCTCTTGCCATAATCCTTTTGGTTAGTAAGCCTGGGACTAATAAAATGATTGGAATGGACAATAATGCCATCTTCCGGGTACATCACATCAAAATCGGTGGGGGCAGCCTCAATATCAACTGCTTCGCCATTGGCATGGGCTATGAGAAAGTTTGCTGCGCAGGCGATCTTAGTCCTGCCAACGGCTTCTATGGCATCACTTATAATTTCTGAATTTAATATTCCCCTTAGTATAATGTGAAGTGGCACCCCCTCCGGGGGTTCCTCAGTAGCCAGGGCATTAAGGCAGACACCTAAACCAGCGGAATTCAACCCGATTTTGCCAATAACACCGGCTTCCGTTACCATTGCGATGGATGGTTTGTTCTTTTGCCGCATCTTTAGCAAAATGAGGGCATCCCGCTGCGATGCCTTCCAGTCCCAGTTCTGGGCCAGGAGTGTATTGCCATTACAAGTTGCTTCCGGGGTTAATGCCAACGAGGTGCAACCCTCTATAAACTGACCGGTGAGTACAATCTCGCTCCTGGCATTGAGGGCAAGAATATCCCAAGGTTTGAGGCCAGCACCTGCAGCTATACCCTCAATTTCCTCCCAAGATTCCTCATCATATTCCCTAACAGCCTCTTCATATCTGGAGACAATTTGTGTTGCTGTCTCCCAGTCCATGCCCGCATAATCTTTAAACATTGCACTGTAGGTGTCGATACAATTCTCAATCTGTTTTTTTGCGGCGGAACCATGGGTGTAGCCAATTTCATAAGGTGTGCCCACTGCTTCAATTATTGGTAACAGATTACTTACCACCATATGCATCCCTCCCTAATGTGTTTTGCTATCTTAGCCAATGTGCCGCCCCCCCAGGTATGAACCCCCCAAAATGTAAACAGTTTAATTCTCTCCAGGCCCTATGTTTCATTTTGAACCCATCTTGGTGCAAAGTGATTAGCACAATGGGCTACGGGTCATTGCAATATGTGCAATTGTTAGCCATTTGTAGGAGGTCTTCCCCTGCCAGCGAACCCCCAGCAAAGGGATACGGGCAACGGTTAAAAGCAATATGGCAAAAAAATATAAACCTTTGGCCAAAGTAACATGGTATACAACAATTGTTTGCCGACAAGGGTGGTCTTATAATACAAAGCAATGTTTTCTTCCATGGGCCCAATGGCGATATTATTCCTTAATATCCCAATGTACCACTTTATGGGGGATATAATGATATATGCTACTTATTTGGTCAAATTCCTCAAAAAACTGCGATGTATAAAGAAAATTGCCCATGGAGCATGGCCTGGCAAGGTTGTTCTTTGGGGATTTTAATATCAACAATGTGATGTAAGTTTGCGACACCTAATGAGCCTAATTACATTTTGCCTCGTCCCCATTTCATAAATATGCCATACATTTTATCTGCAATCATCTTTAATGTTAATGCACATAGCGCAATTAGTTTTTCATTATGTGTTTACGTAATGTATATTCGACAATTAATTTCAAACTCCTTCTCAGGTTTAATTTATTTATCCCCAATGCTAAAAGTAACTTTTTAAAGAATCTTCAGCCCTATCTTAATGGGAGTAGTGTCCATCCATTAACCCCAAAGCCATGGTGGCAATTGCTTAACAAATAATTCCATAAAAAGGGGGCACCCCTTTCCCTGTGGAATTATTATGTAAAAGTAATAATTACCAAGGGAGGGTGCCCCACTACAGTTATAATAAAACAAGTTATGGAACTGGGCAATGGTAAAGTCTACCACAGCTAGACCCCAAGACTTTGCCTGTACCCCTATACAATAAACTACACCTTATAATCCCGAAGCATGTCTGCACATCCACCTTCAAGGGGTAGGGAGAAGAATTTAATAGCGTTCTCAAAGAAAATTCTTTGCGCTATTTGCAAGGCTTCCCCGCTATTTAATATTCCCCTTTCCACACGCTCATATAAAACATCCGCCACTGTATCTCGGAGCAGCGAAAGGGAGGCATAAGCCTCTTCGGCCCGATATGCATCCCCGCCACACATAATCTTATTAGTTGGCACAAGATCAAGGCAAACATTTAGGGTTTCCTTGGCTGCAACCGGAGACAAGAGCGGCAGCCAAACCAGATCTATATAAACGTTGGGAAACATCTTGGCTAAAGAAATGGCCTGCTGGGTATAGGGAAAGCCAAAATGCAGGATTACAAAACGGGCTTCCGGATAGCGAAGAAAGAGGCTATTTAAATGTTCCGGACTGCTATCCGACAGGGTGGCCCTATTACGGGCCAGAATGCCTGTATGAATCTGAATGGGTAGGTCTTCTGCAATGGCAGCCTCAATAATATAGTGGGCAATAAAATCCTGCAGTTCCAGCCTTTCTTCGGGTGTTAGATCCCCCACCCGGTTGTATAATTGCAGGGCCCGTTTCCTTGAAACCGGATGAAATTTTAAGGTCCGTTGATAGGCCGTACATATTTTAATATTGGGTGCGCCGGCCTCCTTGTAGCGTTTAATTACAGAACTTATTAGTTTTAGATAGTCTTCCAAGGAATTGATTGCCAGACCAAATTCCTTTGCCACTATTTCAACCTTCGTATGGTTAGTTTTTCCACTTACATAGGGTAATTCGTAGGCAGGACCCCAAATAAAGGGATTACAGCGCAGAACCGGTTTAAAAAGCGCCGGGTCGAAGGTAAACTTCTCCACACTCCAAAATGTATCAAGTAAACCCACGGCCATCTTTGCCCTTTCCCGTAAGACATAATCGTACCAATCTTGCCGCTTGTATGCCTTTGTGATGCTGTAGGACAATTCCCGCTGGTTCTTTTCCGTAATTTCATCCTCTTCAAGACCAAATAAATCCTGTAGGGCCTTGATCATATTCCTATAGAAACTTGTGTGGCGAACAAAGGGTTGGTATTCCCTAAATATGGGCCAGATGTAGTCTGGTTCATCCACACCTTCCCAGGCCTGGGCAGGCATACCGGCCGAAATAAAATCGAGACGGGCATAGGAGTTGGCAAAAACTGAAAACACATTTAATGGCCTGCTACGGACCTCCGCCAGGGAGACAACGTGTTCATGGGTATCAACAATGGGGATTTTTTCTATGGTAGACTTGAAGCTATCACGGCCCTGCATCTACATCATCCTCCTCAGGGACGAAGTTATTGTGTAATTTTAAACCATTATCTTACCTTTTTACATCTTTAGCTGTAAATAGAAGAATTAATTCATTGCCAAAGTTTTTGTATCCCCTAGACCCAGCCAAAGACACAAAGACCCACCGGCAAAGGTAAAAATAAAACCCACAGCACCTACCTGGGCCAGGCGGCAATGCCCTTTCCAGTGGGTGGGCGCCTTAGGCGCCAGTTAAAAGAGCGCCATTGCGATTTAGTTTACTATCACCGCAACGCCATCGGGTATAACTGTAATCTTTGCTTCCTTCCCTTTTATTCTGAATGCCTTTTGTACTGCCTCCTCCAAGGTATGGGCATGATCCATTTTCATGTCCCTAATCAATTGGGGATCACACATATCAGTAACAAAAATTACAGGGTGCTTTTTTAAAACCCTTGCCAAGATTTGAAACTGCCATTGATCCGGCTGGGTTTCTTTGCTGGGCACTTTTCTGATCTCATCAAGTAATACCTGGGGGGATTGTGCTTTTTTTAAATTGTCATAAAAGGATTGCCCCCCATGACCATCACAACAACCTGCAACCATTATTATAACGCCATCCTTCTTACATGTGGCCTCAGCGGATGTTATGCCTTTTACCGCCTGATAAACATTTTGATCTAAGGGATAGCCCCCGTTGGATGATATAACTATATCCGCCTTCACTGGATTTACCTGCGACAATTCCATGACATAATTGCATCCCTTCGCGTGGGCCCTTTCGCTATCCCCGGCAAAGGCATTGATGATCCTTTTCTTGCCATCCAGAACTACATTTAAGATAAAGGATAGGCCGGCCCGTTGTGCAGCATAAAGCATATCCCTATGGATTGGATTATTATCCAGTACTCCCGTTCGGGCATTTTCATTGGCTATAAATTCCGCACAATGATTAGCCATTACTGTTTCTTCCGAGGCTATGCCCGGTAAGACGCTCTTTCTTCCTCCGGAAAAGCCGGCAAAGAAGTGGGGCTCAATAAATCCCTCCGCTATCAATAGTTCCGTATCAAGGGCCACCTTGTTCAGAAGCAAATCTCCCCCCGAGGGCAGCACCCCCACATGCACCATGGAATCCGAATCCTTACAGTCGTGAATTACTATTTTTTCATTCTCCACAATATCGCTACCAAACCTGGTGGTTATTTCTTCCCTTGTGGGCGATCTGTGGTAGCCAGTGGCAACTAGTATAGTAATGGCAATATCCGGGTTTGCCCGTCTGATCCTTCCCAAAAGTATGGGCATGGTTACTTTGCTGGGCATAGGCCTAGTGTGATCGCTTGTTATAATTACCATGTTTTCTTTTCCCACTACCAATTTTTCCAACCCTTCGCTCCCCACCGGATTATCCAGGGCCCTTGCCACAATATCACTTTCCGTCAATTGGGGTAAACAATCACCCGCCTTGGGTTTGAGGAAAGCGGCTATATTCTTTCTTGGGATCTCCACTTCCTGAAAACCATTGTGATAGGGGATTTTTATCCTTTCCATAACCGTTCATCACCTCCACTCAGGCTTTTTACAATGCAAAAAGCAAATTTTAAAGTAGACCCATCCTGCCGTGGCCAAGACCCCAATAAAAATACAAACCATGTGGCGCCAAGCCACACTAGATAAACTGAGTTGCCGCATTCGGGGCATTTGCACAATACCTATTGCCTTAATGGGCCTAATACATCATCATAGGCGATCCCGGGGGATGGTTTTGGAGAGTGTTGGATTGGCCTGCAATAGATTGTAAATATATTTTTGCGGGGTCATAATCATCCAATTTCATATAACGCAATAATATGTCGTATTTCATAATATACCTTCTTCAAGTCTAGCCAAGTTCCTGCCTCAGTTGCCTTGTTTCCAATTTAATTTTACCCTATTTCCCCACACAACCTCCGGTCTGGTCCTCCAGCAACTTACGGGTTATAAGCTACCGGAAAGGCAAATTATTATTCAAGGCGGGGTGGCTATTACAGAGTTATTGGGAAAATAATAAAGCCCAAATCCCACGTTTATCGGGATTTGGGGCATTATACGCCTTTGGAATGTGGTATGTGTGGATGGAAGTGTTACCGGGACAGCCGCCGGCTCTATGTAAATGTCGTGCTTAAATGTGATGTGTAACTATTGTTAATTTTTCCGATGCATTCCTGAGGAGCTCCATTGCTATTGGAGCCAATGGTGGGCAAGTGGCCAGGGCCAATGTGGGGCCCCATGTCCTTTATCTAAACACTGGCACCAGTCCGCTTTGCAAATATTGCACCCCCAATTGCGATTAATATTTCCCCAATTCAGGCAAAGGGAGAATTAGCTTGGGCCCTATTTTAACCATAACCCATTTTGTGGGATATTTTTAGTGCCGCCTTCTTTACCAATTGGAGGTATACCTCCTTTTGTTCCTGGGATAGGCGGAACTGGGGTCCGGATATTGCCAAACTAGCCACAACTTGCCCATGTGCGTTGAAAACAGGGGCTACTATGGAATATGCGCCTATTTCCCTTTCACTTAGGCTGTAAGCACAGCCATCCCTTTTAATGTCCTCTATATCCTTTTCCAATGCCTCCCTATCGGTAATTGTAAATGGGGTGTAACTTTCCAACGGTTTCTTTAAAAGTTCATCACGGGTACTTTTGGGAAGGTAGGCCAACAATACCTTGCCTGCCGCACCGCAGTGCAAAGGCAAGGCAACCCCCGTTGCACTTGTTTTGGCAACACCGAATTTACTTTCTACCCGTTCAATACAATAACGGTCGTCACCCCGCATTATATACAGTGCTACTTCTTCCCCGCATTGATCCCGCAATTCCTGCATAATTTCCAGAGCCACTTGCTTTACTTCCAGTTGTTTGTAAATGATCTGACTCCAACCAAGTATTTTGCTTCCCAATTGATACCGACCCGTATCAGGGGATTTTTCTACACAGCCCTTGGCCCGCAGTGTAGCTAAAATTCTTGAAACTGAACTTGCAGTATACCCTGTTAATTCACTTATTTCCCCAACCCCCAATTCAGGGTTCTCCAAAGAGAAACAATCTAGAATGTCAATTGACTTTCCCACAGTTTTGATAATTACCAAAAAGTGCTCCCCCTTTTTTCCCACATGGTAATAATAATATTAATGGGTTTAAATAACCTCTAGCCCGATGGCCCTCCCCACTATACCGGGCCGCCAGTGCTAGATCCTTGCCGCCTTCTTAAACGCCAAAGAACCACTACCGATATAACCCAACTTATCGGTAAAGGTTCCCAGGGCGCAAAGACGGGCATTGAAATGTATTGGGAAGGAAATGTAAAATATTAAACATTCTTCCCAGGTAAATGATGGCCTTTGAAGAATATAAATATAAGGGTATCAGTGCAAACTTCTTCACTCCCTTAAGTTGTTTCCTTTCTTATTCTCCACCAATAATATAAATTCCTTTTTAATAACAATCAATTCCCATACAAGATACAAAAAATAATAATATGGAGGGCCTTTTGAGAGAAAATGGTCTAATTGGATGATATATTGGTTAATAAACTGGGGGTATAAAAATGAAGCTTTCAGCCATTGAAGAGGAACGGGCCACTCGGCTCCACAAGGAAGCTCTAGTTTGGGACAGTCATTGTGATACACTTTTGGATATCACAGCGGGAAAGCGCAGCCTTGGAGAAAGGACGAGCAGGGGCCACTTGGATCTCCCCCGCCTACGGGAGGGAGGGGTAAAGGTCCAGATCTTTGCCATTTACATTGACTCAGCACCCTACCTGCGGCGGACCCTGGAGTTTCTAAGTGCCTTTTATGGGGAGGCCAGCAAAAATAGAGATGATATGGAATTGGCAACCACCAGCAAGGAAATTAAAGAAATCGTTGCTCGGGGCAAGCTTGCTGCCCTCCTGAGCATCGAGGGAGGGGAGGTCCTAGAGGGGGCACCGGAAATATTGCCCTGCCTGTATCGTCTAGGAGTTCGGGCCCTGGGATTGACCTGGAATCACCGCAATGAGTTGGCCGATGGGGTGGGTGAGGCCAGAACCGGGGGTGGTCTTACCAAAATGGGTATAGAAACGGTGGCACAGATGAACAACCTGGGAATGGTTGTGGATGTCTCCCACCTTTCCCCAGCGGGGTTTTGGGATGTGTTGGAATACTCTAGCCAGCCGGTAATTGCTTCCCATTCCAATGCCCGGGGGGTACATGATCATCCCCGCAACCTAAGCGATGACCAGATCAGGGCCTTATCCGCCCAGGGTGGGGTAATGGGGATTAACTTCGCCCCCCATTTTTTAGGACCGGCGGGGGACCTCAATGCTGTTTTAAATCATATTGACTATATTGTCCATCTGGCCGGTATAGATTGTGTCGGTTTGGGCTCGGACTACGATGGGATCGCCGCTACTCCCACCGGTCTGGAGGATGTCTCCCAATTGCCTAATATCAGCCGGGGCTTGGTAGCCCGGGGTTATACGGATGAAGATATTAAAAAGATCCTGGGGGAAAACTTTGCCCGGGTATTTGCCCAGGTTATGGGATGACATAAAATGGGGTTAAATCCCATCTTCCACCTGGCCCTTGAGCCTTTCCCCCAGGTAGGTGTAACGATGTTGTATACTGTCATTTCGTATGGCCCGCCTCAGGGCCCTTTTACTGCCAATGAGAACCACCATTTTCTTACCCCTGGTCACGGCAGTATAAAAGAGGTTTCGTTGCAGCATGTACCAATGCTGGGTGCTGAGGGGGAAGAGGCAAAAGTCGAACTCAGAGCCCTGGGACTTATGGACAGTAACGGCGTAGGCCAAGGTAAGTTCATCCAATTCCGAACGTCCATAGCAAACCAGCTCCCCGTCGAATTCCACTGTGAGGGTATCCTCCTTTAATTCCTCCACCTCCCGGGCCAAAAGGATATTTGTAATAAGCCCCAAATTACCGTTGAAAACCCCCTTGTCGTAATTATTCTTCACTGCCATTACCTTGTCCCCCTGGCGGAAGGTGGTTTTTCCCACTTGGTATTCTCTTTTTGTAGGGCCGGGGGGATTAAGTTCGGCCTGCAAAACCCTGTTTAGGTTCTCAACCCCCAAAATATGATTGTGCATGGGTGAGATAACCTGCACTTCCTCAAGGGGGAGGGATTGGAGAATCCGCCGAATTATAAGCCGTATCCCCTCCAAGGCCGCCTCGGGCTCCTCCTGGGGCAAAAAAAGAAAATCCCCCTGGTTCCGGCTGCTGTCAATCATCTGCCCCCGGTTAATCCGGTGGGCATTGGTGACAATCCGGGAAGCCTCCGCCTGGCGGAAAATATGGCCAAGACGTACCGTGGGAATGGTTTCCGCCGTTATAATATCGTGGAGAACCCTTCCGGGACCTACACTGGGAAGTTGATCCACATCACCCACCAAAACTACCCGCATCCCGGCTGGAACCGCCTGGAAAAGGTGGTGGGCCAAGGGAAGATCCACCATGGAAAACTCATCCACAACCAGCAACTGGCCCTCAAGGGGGTTTGCTAGCCCTACACTAAATTCCCCCCGGCCCTCCTCCCAGCGGAAGCCCAATAGACGGTGGATGGTCTTGGCCTCCATCCCTGTCAATTCACTGAGGCGCTTGGCAGCCCGCCCGGTGGGTGCCGCCAAAAGTATCTCCGCCTCCCCATCCAGGGAAAGGAGGGCATGGATGATACCGGCCACAATGGTGGATTTACCTGTACCCGGCCCCCCGGTCACTACCAAAACTCCATTTTGTAGCGATTGGTAAATTACCTCAATCTGCTGGGGGGCCAGGGTGAAATCGAGTTCCTTTTCCACTTCCCCTATGGCCCACTGTA
The DNA here is from genome assembly GCA_012518435.1 of Bacillota bacterium. GTDB lineage: Bacteria > Bacillota > DTU030 > DTU030 > DTU030 > JAAYTH01. The sequence continues at coordinate 35,311 of JAAYSG010000024.1, read as the reverse complement.
CCTTGGCCTCATCAATATCATATTTTCGCTGGGCCAACTGCCTCAAGCGCCCGGCCAATCCTATTTCCGAGTTGAAAAGGGCCGGTAGGTAAATACGCCCATCTTCCCGCAAAAATTCGCCTTCCCCCAAAAGGGTGTCCAGGGCCGCCATTACCTCTTCTTCCTCTATGGGTTCCTCAATATCGGGGGAATTTAGCAATTTTACAGCAGCCAGCAACAATTCCTTTTCCGGCAGATAGCAATGCCCCTTTTGGTAGCAGGCATTGGTGAGGACATGCCTCAGCCCAGCCTGAAGGCGGAAGGGGTCGTGGAGAAACACACCCATGTGCCGGGCAATTCTATCCGCCGTTGCAAAACCAACCCCAAAAATATCTTCCGTTAGGCTGTAGGGGTTCTCCCGCACCACATCAAGGGCTTGGTCACCATACTGGCGATAAATTTTTAGGGACAAATTTGGTGTGATACCATGACCCTGTAAAAAAACCATTACCCTTTCCAATTCCCTATTTTCTTCCACCGCTGCCCTAATCTTGGCGGCTATCTTTTTCCCTATACCCGGTACCTCGGTCAGGCGTTCCGGCTCTTGCCCAATAATGTCCAAGGTTGCTTCCCCAAAGTGCTCCACTAGGCGGGCTGCCAGCTTTTCCCCCACACCGGGGATGAGGCCACCGCCCAAGTAGGCCCTTATCCCTTCCTTGGTGGTGGGAAGAATCTCTTGACAGCTCTGAGCCCGGAACTGTTCACCATACTTGGGGTGCACCGTCCAGCGGCCCACAAAACTGTAGCGCTGTCCCGGTAGCAGCTGGGGAAAGTAACCCAGCACCGTTAGACGGCCCTCCTTTGCATCCACACCGGCTATCGTGTAAAGGGTAGCTTCATTGCGAAAGTATATTCTTTGTACCTCTCCCGAAACCTCTTCCCGCCCAAGTTCCTTGTAATCATCCGGCATACCGCCAAGCCCTCCCCCGAAAAACGCACTATTTGTTGATTCCCCAGCGGGTGGGCAATTTCCTCCCATTAGCCCATAAATACCACCCAGACCAGCTTCCACTATTTTTCCTTCCGCTGGGAAAAATAAAAAGTGCCCCCATCCCGGGGACACAGACCCTCTATAACCCCTTTTCCCTCTAAATTAGGTGTATTGCCCCATATCCCGATAATTCAACGGCATCAAGGGGCTTGGATATTATCCGCTGCTGTATCCTTGGCCCACTTACGAGCATCCTTTTTCTTTTTATCCTTCTCCAACTTTAAATTCCGCTCCCTGGCCTGTCTGTATGCGGGTGGCTGTTCTTCCGGCATGGGCTCAACCTCCTTTACGGGTTTATTCACCATTACAATACCCCGCAAGGAATACTTTTATGCAAAAACACAGTGCCACACATGCCCGAAGAAGGGCAAATACATTAGTGGGTATAATCCTGCCACTTTAGGGACAAGATACCATCATAGGAAAGGCTCCTGATGGCTGAGCCAAGACTACGGCGGGCTTACGCGCCCCACCGGAGTCGGCCAAAGGTCGCATGGAGGGCCAGGGCCCCCGCGGCCGGAGGGAAGATCCCCATCTGTTCCCGCCAGGTTCCCCCGGGGATGTGGCGGGGATGGCCGAGGGTCGAGCTAAGACCACCCGAAGTGCCGCAGGCCAGTATCCCAGGAATGGCTAGGGGCCAAAGGTTGTCAGAACGGCAGCTTCGGCTCCTCAGGTATTTCTGGTGGTCGAGCCAAGGTCAGCTTGGGTTCCCACCCGGTCTTTTCGCCTCGGAAGATCGATCAGGCCGGTAAAGGATCCAACCTGGGCCGGCGCACAGGTCATCTTGAGCCTTTCCCCCTTTTCCAGACCAGATACCAACCACTGCCGGCGGTGATTATTGCCAATTGTAATAGGCTGCGGCCGACAAATTTAATGGTGGTATTGAAAAAGAAATCCAGGGGAAACATCTTAATAAGATTGTGCCGGCTGGGGTCCAGCTGCCAGAGATCATTGGGAAAGAAGAGCAGATGAAATCTATCAAACCACGAGTCAAAGGAATAATACACCAGTATCCCCACAGCCAGTAAAATAAAAAGGCTCCCCATCCCAGCCCTGTTGAGAATAAGGGCCAAACCCCTATCCAACCGGTGATTATTATTCAACAAGACAGCGGTGATGAGCAATATGGGCAACAAAACTAATCCCACATTGCGAAGAAAATATCCCCTTTGAAAAAGCACCCGGACATCCACCATATGGTCCTGCTCTCGCTGGTCAAAGACCGGCAGCCGCTGCCCATCCACAAGGGCCGTCAGCTGCAAGTTTCCGCGCTGGCCCCGCAGGTAAGACCATATTTCCCCAGTTACCCGAACCAGCTCCTCCTGGCTCATCCCGGTAGCCCCGGGCCGATCTAGGTGGGCAAACTGGCCCCGATAGTGCTCCACATCAAAGGCAACTGCCTCAATATTGCACAATAAAAGAACAATTAGCAAGTTAAGTGTTAGGGCAAGAGTTAGGCCCCGCACCATGAGGCGTTTTGTCATCATTGGGTACCCCTCCCCCACCATTAGTCAGGCATGCTTCATCACCTGCTCCCCACACTTCCTACACTTGCCCCCAACCAGCCCCTTTATTTCTATCTCATATCCATCCCTTACCACCACTGTATTGCCGCACCGGGGGCAATAACTGGTGCTGCCCACGGAATCCCCGATATTCCCCAAATATACATGGGACAATTTTTCCCGGGCTATTTCATAGGCCCGCTCCAGGGTTTTTAGGGGGGTGGGGGGCAGGTCCAGCTTGTAGCTGGGGAAGTAGCGGCTGAAGTGAAGGGGAAGCAAGGGGTCTAGGGAATAAATCCAATCCACAAGTTCCCGGATTTCCCCTTCAGAATCATTGAGGCCGGTGACCAGAAGGGTGGTCACCTCCACATGGCAGCCAGCCTCTACACAGGCCCGTACAGTAGCCAAAACCGGTTCTATTTTTGCCCCACAGAGCCTCCTGTAATATTCCGGGCGAAATGCCTTGATATCAATGTTAAAGGCATCAATGAAGGGGAGAAGGGCCGCCAAGGGCTGGGGATTAATATAGCCATTGCTGACGACCACATTCTTTAAACCCTTTTCCCGGGCCAGGGGAGCCGTATCCCTAATATACTCATACCACATCAAGGGCTCCGAATAGGTATAGGCAATACCTATGCAATCCTTTCCGGCCCCAAGGGCCAATTGCACCGCCCTCTCCGGTTTTAACTCATGGGTGGGAGCCTGGGCCTGGGCTATCTGCCAATTCTGGCAAAAATCACAGCTCAAATTACAACCCAGGGCGCCAAAGGAAAGAATTGTGGATCCCGGGTAAAAGTGGTAAAGGGGCTTTTTTTCTATGGGATCCAGGCCCGAGGCAACACAGCGGGCATAATTGGTGGCCAAAAGGAGGCCACCGCTATTTTTTCTTACCCGGCAAATGCCATATTCACCCACAGCAATTTGGCAGCGGTGGGGGCAAATGCCACAGCGCACCCTTTGCTGGGGGAGTTCTTCGTAAAAATGGACCCTTTGCACGGCAACACCACCCTTAGCTGGTATGTATCCTTACCAAATTTTTGCCAAGGAGCGCCACATAGGCCTCCCCTAGTAGTGCCTTTCCACCTCAAAGCGGTACAATTTCATTTTCTCATGGAGATCAATGCCAGCTTTTTGCCGGGCAATCTCCACCTGCTGGGTAGCCGTTTCCACCCCCTCTAGGTTGGGAAGGAGTAGGCCGGTGCGGCCCCCAGCCCGTACAATAACCCCATACCGCTGTGGATCCAATTCCCCTTGGCTGGCAACGGCTTCCGGGGGCCCCATGACATCTACGGAATAGGTGAGCTGGGAAAGTTCCCCCTTCTCCACAGGGGGAAAACGGGGATCCCGGAGACCGGCGGCAAGGGCATTGGCAGCAATTTCCGCCGCCAAGGTGCTTTTGGTCGCTTCCACGGTGCCAATACAACCCCGTAGCCTGCCATCCTTTTTTAGGGTAACAAAGGCTCCGGCCCGCCGCTTCAACCCGGGGGAAAGGGATTGGGGGAGGATAAATTGCTTTCCATCCCGTACATATGTTTCCAGGCTCCTCCGGGCCACTTCCACATATGGGTTTGCCACATCGGTTGACAAGGTGGTCCCCTGTCCCCCTTCCCCTATTTTTAGGGAAGCCACCAGATATCCCACACCAAAGGGCCCTTGGTAAGACAACACCTCACCCTCGACGGGCAAACCCTTTAGACTACCACTCATCATAATAATCGGACGCCAACCACACTCACCGGCCCTTTCTACCAGGTCTGGTTCTAAATCCATAATCTCCTTTGGGTTCCACTCCTTTACGGCGGCAACAATTTTTTCATCGAAAACTCTTCCCCCACTATCATAACCCGCCGGAGCAGCGGGAGTAAGGCGGTGGGAAAGATCCCCGCTGGCCACAACCGCCACCCGCCTCCCCCGCCTGGCAGCAGCCCTAGCCACCGCCTGCCCAAACTCATATAAGACCGGGTTAGGCAAGAGGGCCATACCAATAACAACTAGAGGGGTATTAATCCCCTCCTCCCGAAAGTAGTGGAGAGGGACCAAAACACCGTGATCCAACTCCGACCTCAGCCCCAGACGTCCCAGAAGACCACCGCTTATTTCCACAGTGGGTATGGCCAATTTATTACAGGTGGAGGTAATCTCCTCTACCAGTTCCAGATCATTTTCCCCGGTATAGCTGATCTGGGGAACGCCAAAGGGGGCGAAACTTCCCCGAAGTTTGGGCTCCTTTAGTAGAGGCACCGCATCACGAAAGACAGCACCATGGGGGGTGATGATAACAATGGTCTCCGGCTCGGCTTCCTTAAGCCGCCGGGATAGGGTCTGCATGGCCTTCCTTGTTGCCATCACCCTTGAAATCTCCCTTCCCCCAACCTCCGGTATTATAATAGCCGGGTGGGGGACTATGGCAGCCGAAACAACACCCATCTCACTCCTCCTCCCTAACAAAAAGCAACCTCCCCAGTTAAAATACCCGGCCCTATTTCCAAGGGCCCAATTTACACCCCCGCAATTCCCCCCAGAGCAAAATTATCCTTCCTATGATACCCAAATGAGCGTGAAACTAATGCTTGCCCCCGCCGTACAGAGTCTTTCCCCCGACAACTAGCTATTCAATAACTTCTATATAATCTCCCTTATCTCCTCTTCTATTGGGGCCCATCTATTGCGGTATCCTGGGAAAAATAGCGCACCACACCAACAAAAATACAATAGGCCAACCTCTTCTGATAGGCAGACTGGCTCAAGAGGGATTCCTCCCGGGGATTAGACAAGAACCCAACCTCAATTAGGTTGGCGGGTATAGCCAAATTGCGTAAAACATAGTATTCCGCCTCCTGTACCTTTCGATAATTGTAACCCAGAACATCAATGCCGGCCACAAGGGAATCCTGAATGTTTTCCGCCAGAAATTTGCTTCCCGGATGATTGTGGCAATAGAAGGTTTGGGCACCAAATTCGTAGGGACTGGGAAAACTGTTGGCATGGATACTGATAAAAATGTCGGCGGCCACATCCCGGGCCAAATCCAGGCGAGCATCCAAGTCTTCCACATTGCTTGCGGCAAGTTCAATATCCTTTTCCCGCGTAAGGAAGACCTTAGCACCAGCCTGTTCCAGGTACTTGGCCAAATATTTAGCCACACCTAGGACCACAGTCTCTTCCTTTATCCCGCCAGGCCCCTTGGCCCCCCCATCAACTCCGCCGTGCCCCGGATCAAGCACAATAATCCGCTGTCCCATGGTGGTGGACAGGGCAGCCATTTCCCTCCGGCCAGAAAGGATGTTAAAACTGTATAATAGAAAGCCGCAAGCAAAGAATAACAGAAGAATTGCTGCAGTCGCCCTTACAGCCCCGGCCCGCCTTTCCCCCAACAAATCCATGAGCCTCCCCCCTTCCCGGGTAACTTCCCGTGGACAGATGAACAAAATGGGGTACTGCTTTATGCATATTATTTTCCCCTGCTAATTAGAAACAAAAATGTGGATACCAATTTGGAATCCACCGCCAAGGAAATAAATGCTATACTAATAGGGGAAGTTGTAGCCGGTGGTATAGTATAAACTATGCCAGCAAAAAACTTTGGAAGGAGAAGGGTTATGGATTATCGAAAATTTGGTAGCAAGTATGTATTGCGATTGGACAAGGGTGATGAGATACTGGAATCCATTGGGAAATTCTGCCAAGAAAACAATATCCGGCTGGGCAGCGTAACGGGAATTGGGGCAGTTGACAGGGCTGTCATTGGCCTCTTTGAAACGGCAAAGAAGAAATACCACTCCCGGGAAATTACGGGGGATATGGAAATTACTAGTCTGGTGGGCAATATTTCTAGCCAAGATGGAGAGGTTTATTTGCACCTCCACATTACCCTTGCCGACAGTAGCCTAAGGGCCGTGGGAGGCCATTTGAACAAGGCTGTCATCAGTGCAACGGGGGAAATTATTATTGACACCATGGAGGGTCAGGTTGACCGCAAGTTTTGTGCCGAAGTGGGGTTGAACCTCCTTGAATTTTGAAGACCCTGAGCAAGATACCTTCGGGGGCGGGGATACCGCCCCCCCATTTGTCCTGGCAGTACCCATCTTTTGTCCCAGCGCTGTGCACCTTTTCCCCAATTGGGATAATTATAAGGCCGGGTGCTTTACATAATCAAGGTATTTATATGTGCAATGACCTAGAAATACACCAAGAAATGAACCCATTACACAATTTAAAATAACATTTAACCGCTGGCCCATGGGGCTCACACCCTTCCACCCTTACCCCTTTACCATGCATTAGATTAGCCATATTCCCCTTAACCTAGAACCCCACCCCGGGGCCAAGCCAACCAAAAGTATTGAGGAAAACATAGCACGCCAAGGGGATTCTGTTACTGCACATCCTTTAAAAGGGCCTTTTCCTTCCACTTGCCCCGCCGATAAAATACATAGGTAACCACCGCACCCAATACCCAGGCCATTAAAAGGGAAACAAAAATTGATTCCGGTCTTCCCCGGGGAAATTGTGGACTCCTGGTGAGGTGAGCAAGCCCGTAGGCAATGGGGACCCGCAAAAATATGGTCGTTATCAAGGAAAGCCACATGGGGGTCACAGTGTCCCCTGCCCCACGCATAACCCCCGCTAGCACCTGTGTCACAGCCATGGCGATGTATCCTGCGGCCAGGATACGCATCATGCGCATACTCAAATCAACCAGGGCCACCGTTCCGGTAAAAATATTCATAAGATGCCGACCAAAGAGCAAGATAATCATGGTAATAACCGTTGAAACTCCCACGGCTATTGCCAAACCCTGCCTTGTCCCCAATTCTACCCGGTCGATCCTTTTCGCCCCCACATTTTGCCCAGCATAGGTGGTCATGGTCATACCAAAGCTAAAGTTAGGCATCATGGCAAACCCATCCACCCGCATTACAATAACATTGCAGGCAATAATCATCTCTCCAAAGGTATTCGTTAGGGACTGGACAGTTACCATGGCCAAGGAAAAGATTACCTGGGTCAAACCCGAAGGCAATCCCAACCGGAGGAGCTGGAGAAGATATTTTTTCCGTGGTTTTAACATATTAAGGTTAAAATCAAATATAGCCTGCATTTTGCCAAGCTTAAGGGCACAGAGAACAGCCGAAAGTAGCTGGGCAATGACGGTGGCCAGGGCAACACCCGGAACACCCAAATTCAAACCGGCCACAAACCAAATGTCCAATACTATGTTGAGGGCCGTGGAAATAAGTAAAAATATCAGGGCGGACAGGGAATCCCCCAGCCCCCGCAATATCCCGGAAAAAATATTAAAATAAGAAAAGCCCCAATTACCAAGCATAAGGATCAACAAGTAGTCGGCACACCAATCTATTATTGTATCTGGTGTGTTGATAAGAATTAGCATGGGACGTATGACCACGGGCCCTATTAACATAAGTATTGTGGATGCAATCGCCGTCAAGGTTACACAGGCCCCAATGGAGCGAGAAAGCCGAGCCCGATCCTTGGCACCAAAATACTGGGAAACCATTATCCCCGCCCCAGTGGCCACCGCAACAAACAAAACAAGAAGGAAGTGCAGCACAGGTAAGGCACTGCCAACGGCGGCTAAAGCATTATCCCCCACATACCTACCAATAACAATGGAATCGACAGTATTGTAAAGCTGTTGGGCAATGTTTCCAAGCAAAAGAGGAAGGGAAAATTCCACAATTCGTTTCCAGGGTGGACCTACAGTCATATCCTTAGGTGAAAATAGTTCTGCCAAAGCCGCCATGCGTCATAATAACCCCTTTATAAGCAAAATTTAACTTGCCCCAGTTTAGATCATTAGTATTAGTGGGCAATATTCTCTCTGTACCAGTTGGCCAAAAATCACTTTATCAATTATATCACAGGAAGAGATATTATTCCCGCCCTTTAAACAGAAATAAGGCGGGGTACCTTGACCCCGCCCCAGCTCCAATGGCCCCCAATTTCTCACCTACCGGCCCGTAGGGCCCAATAAATATCCCACCATCCATAGTGCCGGCGACAATACACCCCACTATAAATTCTGGGCTGCATGTTCCCCGGCCAGGCGGCCGCTGGTTAAGGCAAACTGCACCGAACTACCCGACATATACACTCGATTAAAAATTACTTTGTTAGCACATTCACCGCCGGCATAGAGGTTGTCGATAACGGAGCCATCCTTGCGCAAAACGCGAAAATTTTCATCGGTTTTTACCCCCCCAAAGGTTCCCATGGTCTGGGGATAGGCCCTTACCGCGTAGTAGGGGGACTCATCCACGGCAATTACGTACTCCGCCTCCTTACCCAGGGCATCATTCCCCGTCCGAGCCCCTTCATTATACTCCTCCATAGTAGCGGTAAAGATATCAACTGGCACATCCATCCCTTCCGCCAATTCCGCAAAGGTATCACCTACAACCACCTCAGCCGAGGGCATTGCCTCGGTCAGGGCCGCGATGACATCCGCATTGGCCTCTTTGGAATCCAGCACAATGTAGACCACATCTTCTTCTAAAAACTTATTCGTTGCAATGGCATAATGCATCTGCTCATTGGCAAAGCGCTCCCCCTCACCATTGACATAGAGTTTGCTCCAATCCATGCCCAACATGGCCGTATCCTTAATTTTCGTAGCAATGCCAACACCCATAATCCAAGGTTCTTCATAGGGTTCGGCATCAATATCCTCCGCCATCAAGATTCCTTCCCCGGTACTCCCAGCCCCCGCCATGGTCAATTCCGCTGTCCCCGCCGCCTCCGGTACAAACCTTTCCAAAAGGCCCTCATTTCTGGCAAAACCACCGGTGGCCAATATTACCTTTTTTGCCTCAATGGCAACCTCCCCATCCTTCCCCTCGGCAATTACCCCCGTCACACCACCCTTATTGTCAATAACCAACTTTTTGGCCGGGGTTTCAGTAAGAATTTCAACCCCCTTTCCCCGCACATATTCCTCCAGCCTTTGAACTATACCCCGGCCACCATTTTCCGGAAAATGAATCCGCCGTACCGGGTCCAAGCCAAAACCCTCTATACTGGCATATTTTAGTCCTATTTCGTCCGCCAGCCACTCCGTGGTTATAACAGCCTCATCCATAAACAGGCCCACAAACTCATAGTCGGGATACATCCCCTCCGGGTTACTTGTGGCCTGGCGCTCCTTCCAGAGTTCCATCCAAGATTCCTTAGAATCCTCAATGCCCTCTGCCCTTTGGAATTTTGTATTTGGGGCAGAAATGCCACCACCCGACAACATAGTCGATCCCCCCACAAAGGCCAATTTTTCCAAGATAATAACATCGGCACCATTGTTACTGGCCACTGCAGCCGCAGCCAAGCCGGTTCCTCCCGCCCCCACAACCAGCACATCAGTTGTCAAAACCTTATCCACATCGGATTTTTCCTCCTTAGGCTGTGGACGGCAAGAACAAGCACCTAGGCAAACTGACAAAAGGATACAAAAGAGTAAACAAGCCAAGCCTCTCATCCATTTCACCTGCATAAACACCTCTCCTTTTAAATTTGGGCTGGAGATAATAAGGGCGACAAAAAGGGATATAAATTCTAAAAATATTTCTCCTACTTATTATTGCTAATAAGGGAAATAAAAATGTACCTCCACTATAAAAGAGGTACATCACCTTTTGAACCCTGTACCTTGTTAACCCCATTTTACAAGGGCCTATTTATATACTATAGTTCCACTCTTTCCCGCCAATGCCAGCCCCGCCTTCTCCAGAGAGGTTATAAAGGCCTTACCCCCATTAAATTCGACAAAATCTATCGCAGCCTCAAGTTTAGGCCCCATGCTACCGGGGGGAAAATGCCCCTCCTTCATATATTGCCTGGCCTCGGTGGTGGACATCTTGGCAATGTAGGTCATATTGTCTTTGCCAAAATTTATTGCTACTCCTTCCACATTGGTCAGTATTAAAAGGTAATCAGCCCCTATTTCCCTGGCCAGCACCGCCGCCGCCAGATCCTTATCTATCACTGCCTCAACCCCATAATACTTCCCATCCTGCCCCTTTACAACCGGAATACCTCCCCCGCCCACAGCAATCACAATTTTACCGCCTTCTACCAACTCCCTAATGGTTTGATACTCAACAACCCTGTGCGGTTTTGGTGATGGGACTACCCGCCGATAACCCCTCCCACTATCCTCCACGTAATTGGCTTTTTCCCCTTCACTCATATTTTCAAATTCTTCCCTGGTATAAAAGGGCCCAATTGGTTTGCTGGGATTTTTAAAGGCCGGATCCTGCCCATCAACCAGCACTTGGGTAATGAGCGTTACCACCTTGGCAGATATCCCCCTTTCCCCCAGTTTATTATTTAACACCCTCTGGAGCATGTAACCCAGCTGACCCTGGGTCTCCGCACCATAGACATCAAGCATCATGGGGGGAAGAACGTGGTGGGCGCATTTACCACGCAGGAGGTTATTGCCCACCTGAGGCCCATTGCCATGGGTTATGACAAGCCGGTAGCCCATGGCCAGCAATTCAATAAGGCCCTCACAACAAACTTCAATATTGGCCAATTGTTCCCACTGGGTCCCCCTTTGCTTTTCCCTAATAATCGCATTTCCACCAACAGCCACCACTAAAAGGGGCTTTTTCTCCATATCCATCCCTCCACTCCAGCACCCAACCATAAGGAAAAATAGCCCTTATGGGGGATGATTTGTCAAGTAGAGCCCTTTAGCACCATGGGGATCCCAGCTCCCATACTCTAATTTCATGGGCATAAAATGGTAATGGGCCCCTATTTTCATTCCCCCTTCAGCTTAAGGCAAGGGGGCAAAGGTGTCATCGGCACCGTGCCCGAAAAAGAGATCAGACCCTGGGCAGGTTGAACAAAGGAAAAAAAGAAGAAAACCAGTAGGGCAAAATTCAACATCCAACTTTCACACCATGGTTGCCAATAACTTCCCAGACAAAGGGCCCCTACCAATCCCCTTTGATCGGCAAGGGCCCTTTTTATATTTTCTAGTATACTTGAGATGGCAAGGCAAACCTGAAGAAGCAATTAAGGAAGAAGCAGGCCACCAATTAATTCCTCCACCGATTCTATTTTTTCCCTAAGGAGAAATTCTTCTAACTCCCCCACAATTCTGGGTGCAGCCAAGGGATCAAGTATATTAGCAGTGCCTACTCCAACGGCAGTGGCACCCGCCAAAAGATATTCCACCACATCAACACCGGAAATAACACCGCCAATACCCAGGATGGGCAAGTCCACCGCTTGAGAGACCTCGTGGACCATCCTCAGGGCAACAGGTTTAACCGCCGGTCCGGACAGGCCACCGGTAACATTACCCAGTATTGGGCGTCTGGTCACCGCGTCAATTGCCATACCCGTCAAGGTATTTATAAGGGATAGCATATCGGCCCCACCGGCACCGGCACTGCGGGCAATTTCCACAATATCAGTCACATTGGGACTGAGCTTTACTATCAAGGGCACATCACAAAGGGGGCGAACTCCAGCTACAACCTTTTTAACAGTAGCCGGATCCGTGCCAAAGGTCAAGCCCCCGCCCTTGAGGTTAGGGCAAGAAATATTTAGCTCAATGGCATCCACAAGGCCCGAGTCGGACAGTTTTTTGGTGGTAATGTTATAATCCTCAAAGCTATGCCCCGATACACTCCCAATTACAAGGGTCCCCTCCTTGCGTAAACCCTGTAAGGGAGGCAGCTCCTCTGCTATGGCTGCATCCACACCGGGGTTTTGGATGCCAATGGCGTTTAATATCCCCCCCGCCGTTTCGGCAATGCGGGGGGGCGGATTACCAATTCGGGGTTTCGCCGTCACGGCCTTAACTATAATTCCGCCCAAAACACTCAAATCGTAATATTCCCCAAGCTCTTGGCCAAAACCAAAGGTACCGGACATGGTTAGGATGGGATTTTTTAATTTTAGGGGACCAAATTGGACCCCTAGCCTAGCCTTGCCCATGGTCACAACCCCCCTTTGCTGTTATTTTATCAGGCACTGAGAACAATACGTCCCGAGCCCAGAAGACCGGCCCGTCATGACATACCCGTTTGTAAGTATAGCCCTCCGGTGTATCGGCCCTAATGGCAGTGGCACAGCCCAAACATACCCCAGTACCACAACCCATGCGCTCTTCAAGGGATAACTGGGTGGGAATTCCCCCCTCATTGGCCAGTTTAGATAGGGCCCTTAGCATGGGAGTAGGGCCACAAGCCAAAATAAGGTCCAACTTTTTATTTTCTAGATAGTCTAGCAAGGGCTTGGTTACCAGGGCCTTGTCCCCGGCACTCCCATCATCAGTGGTTAAATATAAAGGACCCAGTGCAGCAAAATCCTTGGTAGTCAGTAGATAATCCCCCGTTTTAGCGCCTAAAAAAGTCACAACTTCCCTTCCCAAGCGGGATATTTCCTCTGCTGCAGCCAAAAGGGGGGCTATTCCCATCCCACCACCCACAAGACCAATACGGCTCCCCTTTTCTAGGCAAAAGCCATTCCCCAATGGACCAAACAACTCTATTTCCTCACCTGCCACCCTATTGGTTAAAATGTCAGTACCCCTGCCCACAACCTGATAGATAAACTCCACTTGCCCTGCCTCCCCATCAAACCGGTGGAGGCTAAAGGGACGCCTCAGAGCAGGTTCCAAGCCCGGTGCCACCTTAACCATCACAAACTGGCCAGGTCGTGCATCGGCGGCCAATTTGGGTGCGCTGAGGGTTATGTGGTACACATCATGGGCCAAAGGTTCATTTTTTACTATGCTCGCCACCTGTAATTTTCCTGCATTTTCCCTTAGCACGTGCTTTCCCCCTTTATCACCTTTCTCCAGAAACCATTAATTCTGCTCAGGGCACCTATTTTTATAATTGCCCGGGTTACGCCAGGTGATGGAAACTCAGAACCCCATTTAAACACCACCATAGACCATCCGGGGCAAAAATAGGGTTATACCCGGGAAATAGGTTATTATGGCCAAGGCAATTAGGCTGATAAGTATAAAGGGCATTACCCCCCGAATTACACTGACAACAGAGGCATCACAGACCTGACTGCCAACAAAAAGGTTCAAGCCAAAGGGTGGTGTAAACATCCCCACCGATAGGTTGCTGATGATCAATACCCCCAAATGAACCGGGTTAATGCCCATCTGCACAGACAGGGGGTACAAGATGGGAACTAGAATTGTAATGGCCGCAGTCCCCTCAATAAACATGCCGGCAATGAGAAGGATAATATTGACCATTAAAAGAAAAATTCCCGGTGAAGAGCTGTACTGCAGCATGCTTGTGGCTACCTTTTGGGGAATTTGCCCAATGGTAAGAAGCCAACCAAAGGTAGCAGCACAAGCCACCAAGACCATTATTTCCCCAATGGTCTTGGCCGAGCTCTTACAGATATCCAAAAGTTGCTTCCAAGTTAATTCCTTATAGATGAACATGCTGACAAAAATGGCATAAACCACCGACACTCCCGCTGCCTCAGTAGGTGTAAACACCCCGGCATAAATACCACCTAAAATAATTATAGGAACTCCCAAGGCCCAAATGGCCTCCTTTGTTACCGCAACAATTTCCCGGAATGAGGGTTTGGGGCCCCGGGGGAGCTTATTCTTAACAGCATAATAGTAACAATAGGCCAAAAAAACCAGCCCATACATGATACCGGCACCAATTCCACCTATAAACAAGGCCCCCACAGAGGTACCGGTGGCCGCGCCGTATACAATAAGGGTAATGCTGGGAGGAATTATAAGGGCCACCGAACCACTGGCAGCCACCAGACCCAGGGAAAAGTCTTCCCCATAATTGTTTTCCCTCAACACTGGGTACATCATCCCACCTATACCAGCCACTGTAGCAGGGCTAGAACCAGAGAGGGCACCAAAGAACATACAGGCCAATTCTGTAGTAAAGGCATCTCCCCCCCGCAGTCTGCCGGCAAAAAGTCGTACCCAGCGCAAAATTCTATCTGCAATGCCCCCCGCACTCATAATGTTAGCCGCCAGGACAAAAAAAGGCATTGACATCAAAGCAAACTTATCAATGCCGCCAAATAAGCGTTGAACCACGATGGTTGGTTCCAACGGCGAGGCCAGCACAAGGGCCAAGAGTGTCGAAAGTCCCAAGGCTAGAAAGATGGGAGTAGCCCCCAAGAGCATAATAGTCAAACTGCCAAATAGTATTGGTACCACTAGGCTTCACCCCTTTCTTCCAGCCCAGATTTTTCTAATCCTTTGCCTGTTATGGTGCGGGCACAGGCAAAAATAAATTCCAGTGTCATTAGTGCTCCCGAGAGGGGGATTACCAAATAAAAAATATACATAGGCGCTTCGAGGGCAGGGCTAACCTGGGTGGACCTGGCCATGGCGGAAACTGCCATCTTCCCGTAGTAAAGGATTAGTACACTAAAAAGTAAACCCAATATATTATTTACTAGCCTTATAAACCTTTCCAGTCCAGGGCCCACATAGTTTAGGATCAAATCCACCGCCATCAACTTATCCTGCCTTATGCCAAAGGTAATACCAATAAAGGATATCCAGATCATTACATAGCGAATAACCTCATCTGACCAATGTAATCCCGAACGGAAAACATATCGCAAGACAACATTTAGGAACAAGGTTGCCGTCACAAACAACAATCCGTAGGTACAGAAGATTTCTTGAATTTGGTGGAGTAATTTCAGGCACTTTCTCACTGTTGTCCTCCACATCCTTTTTTATATTTTAGGCCAAGCCAGGCCACCCCGGTAACATTGGGTGCCTGGCTTGGCAAATAACTATTTGGTTGCCGCTTCAATTTCCGCATAGGTGGTTTCCAGTAGGGATCTACCCACACGGTCTGCAAATTCCTCATGCACCGGTAACACCAACTCCCGGAATTCCGCAATGGCTTCCGGGGTAGGTGTGATAATTTCCATCCCGTATTCTTCCATCTCCTCCAGCATCTCGTTTTCCACGGCAGCCAGGGCTTCCCGTTCAATTACGCAAGACTCCAGGGTTGCCTCCCTAATGGCAGCCTGAATGTCCTCGGGCAAAGCTTCAAACCAGTCTTTATTGGCCACAATTGCATAGGCCAAGAGACCATGATCACTTAGGGTAAGGTAATCCTGCACCTCAAAATAACGGCTTAGGTAGATGGTCTTAATCGGGTTTTCTTGGCCATTTACAACACGCTGCTGCAAGGCATTGTACAGTTCCCCAAATTCAATGGGTGTGGGTTTGGCATCCCAGGCTTCCATTTGGGCGTTAAGAAGGGGGGCAGGCATAACCCGAATCTGCATTCCCTTCAAGTCAGCGGCTGTGCGAATGGGCTTGTCGGCAGTGAATTTTTTGAATCCCGCCAGCATCCAGCCCAAGTTTACAAAACCTTCTTTTTCCGCCGCAGCACTTATTTCAGCACCTACTTTTCCATCCAATACTTCAAAGGCCGTATCGGCATCCGGCCATAAGAAGGGAAAGTCCACCAGCTCATAGGCCGATACAAAGGTGCTGAGAACTGCAGTTGGCTGTTGTGTGATTTGGATTGTTCCACCTTGGGTTGCCTCAGCTTGTTCCCGCATACTGCCCAGGGACAGGTTTGTATATATATCAACATGCACCCTGCCATCTGTCTTCTCTTCCACCAAATCCTTGAATGCTGCCATTCCGATGTGTTCCGGTGAATCCTCCGGGTGGTTGTGGCTGACAATAATATTAATAGTTTCCTCCACATCGGTAGAACCATCTTCATCGACTGCTTCGCCGCCATTACCACAGCCCGCCAGGGCCAAGAGGGAAACAATTAGTAATACCGCGAATATTTTTTTCCAAACCTGGTCCTTTTTCACGTAATAAACCCCCTTTAAGTTTTAGTTATTGTCCACCCCAACAATGAATGGAATTGGTTGGCTACCCTCCCTCCTTTCTTGCAATTGTTAGCATTTAGCATATAGTTATAATTCTATCAAACATGGCCCTTTTCTTCTGTTATTTGCTACAAAGCATTGGCGCCCTAATTGTAT
Organism: Bacillota bacterium; assembly: GCA_012518435.1. Taxonomy (GTDB): domain Bacteria; phylum Bacillota; class DTU030; order DTU030; family DTU030; genus JAAYTH01. Next base: position 18,760 of record JAAYSG010000024.1, on the reverse strand, counting down.
TTCTATACAAATACCCGTCCAGAGGCCTTCTTACCTAGAAGAATATCGCACCAAGGCAGCTCCCGTCATGGGCATCCTGCCTAAAAATTAGGGGTGCAGTGGTGCAACATTCCCAATATTTTGCTCCATATTTCACAATATGCCTTGCCCAAAGTCCCTTTCATTGTTCTTTTGGGTAATGCCTTATTGGGAATCCATTTTTTTCACTAGCAATAAGTTCATGATTTTAAGACCCAGGTTTAACTCCAATAGTTGTTCCGGATCGGCCAAATCCACCCCCAGGATCAACTTGATCCTATCCAGGCGATACATCATGGTGTTGCGATGGATAAAAAGTTCTTTGGCAGCGCTACTAATATTGCCCCGGCTGGCAAAGAAGGCTTCCAAGGTTTTGACCAGATCGGTATTGTTTTCCTCATCAAAGGAAACCAATTTGCCCACGGTGTTCTGAAAGAAATTTTCCAATTCCCCAGCATTCCCCCCGGAATCCAAAAGGTGATAGATAAGAAAATCATCAAAATGGGCTATGGGATGGGTGGCGGCGACCTTTCTGCTCATTTTGATGGCCTCCAAGGCTTCCATAAAGCTCTGCTTTAGGTCCAATATGCTGGGGCAGGGCCGACCGATACCAATGGAAAACCTTACCCAAGGATGATCCTCCCTAATATCCCGAGACAAACTGCCAGCCAAATCCTTGCTATTATCCCTAATTGTCCTTCTATCCGCCTGGGAGGAAAGGGGCAGAAAGACAATTATCCTATTGGTGCGGACTATAACCACCGCACCATTACCCGCCCTACTCAGTTCCCTTTCTACCCGCCAGCTAATAACCTTTTCCAAGGAAGGGGTGCTTACCATCCCCTCCTTAGGATAATAGGTATCCATGGCCCATGATCCGGATGATTGGGTCCTTTGCCCGGGATAGAGCTCTATGACCAGACAGCAATAGGGTTTATCTGTGCAAAGGCCGTGTATTTCACCCAAGGTCCTAATGGCATTTACCGATTCAATTTTACCCGCCAGCAAATCATCGAAAAAATCACGGCGTAGGCGATGCTTGGTTTCCGCGATAGCCTGCTCCTTCAGGCGCTCCAGGGCTATTATCGTCGCAGCGTGCTCCACTGCCACATAATCAAGCTGGGTCAACTTCCTAACACTCTCCCAAACCACAATATAGCCATATATGTTACCCGTAGCTGCAACAGGCTTTATACGGCAGGCAACATCAAATCTTTGGCAGGGGTACTGTCTTTTGATGGATCTTTCCCAGGAGCCGGCTTCTTGGGGGATATCACTAATAAACTCCTCAGAAAACAGACGTTGCCCCTTTATAAGGGGCAAACACTCCTCTAACGATGGTTCATTTTTGGGCAAATCCCCAGATGCCAACAAGCGCCATTGGCTATCCAACACCAATACCGGATTACCAATTAGTTCCACCAGGGTTTGGACGATTTCCTCCAGAGACCCGCCGGCGAGGCTGACCCTGGTAAGGCAGTTGTGTATATCCCTGGATTTACTCAAGAGAGCCGCCTGGCGGTTTAGAATTTCCTGATACACAGCAAAGCTAATCTGCGATAAGGAGTACTCAAAGGGCAATTCCAGCAAAGGGAAATCGCAGGCCTCCGCCTGGTCTATCATTTGCTGGGGGATGGTTTCAAAATACCTCTTAATTTTAAGACCCAAACCAGCACAGCGCCGTTGGGCCAATTGTTGGATTAGGTTAGCCTGTAAGGCTGGATCATCCACAAAGACAAAACCGGTGGTCAAGAGTAATTCCCCTTCCGATAACCATCTGGCCGTATCGGGGTTGTCCATAATATTGACACTGGTGATGACCCTTTCCTGGCCCTTTGCCCCAGCAACCAAACGTATTTCGGCAGCTGGTTTGAGGGATAGGAAGTCCTTTACGGTTAGGTTGCGCATAATTTGTCCCTCCATCCCAAGGAAAAGAAATATGGTTTTAAGTCTCCGAAGTGATCCAAGTACAGATCATCCCCGCCAGGACAATTAAAGCACCCAAATAAAAGGCACCGGCCAGGCTTCCGGTCATATCCTTAACCATTCCGCTGATCAAAGGGGCAATTACCGCAGCTGACATACCCACCAGGTTGAACACTCCCACGGCAGCCCCCAGGGCAGCCGGGCTTTTTTCCGCCACATGATCACCGAACCAAGATATTATAACCGTATCGGAAACAGTACGCCCGATAACACCATACAAAATTAACGTGGCTATCAAGACAGGCACAGAAGTTACATAGGCCAAGGCAAAAATTGTAATGGCCTGGAGTGGATAAAGGATAAGGGCTAGCCGGCGCCGCCCTACCCTATCGGAAAGGCGGCCAACAAATAGAGCTGCTGGGATAGCCGCCAAAGCTGGTATGGCCGTAAATATGCCTGCCTTGGTTAGACCCAGGGAGCGTTCAGTGGCAAAAAAACTTGGCCCCCAAGTAAGGGCAACCCAAAAACCATACCCTGCACAAAAAGCCGATAGGTTTAGGGCCCAAAGATCCTTATCCCTCAATATCCTCTTTAAATCCACCGTCTGGTCTCCGCCCCCCGCCTTGGGGCTAGCCTCCTGCCGGTCCGGTAAGTAGCGCTGGAACAAAAGGGGAATGAGCATGGTTGGCAGGGCCAAAAGGAGGAAGGGCCACCGCCAATTCCCGGTTTTAAGATATATGGGCCCTGCCAAGACTAGTCCCAAGGCAGTCCCGATGGACATTCCCGAATTTATAACGGCCGAAGCCAATCCCCGCTGCTCCTTAGGTACTGTACCAATGTTTATGCCATAAGAAGTAGGGTAATAGGCCCCCATGCCTATACCATGTAAGCCTACCAACACAATAAGAAATAAATAGTTCTGGGCAAGAAGACCCAAAAGAAATAGAGCCCCCCCACCCAGGAAATAAAAGACCAGTAAAACCTTTTTTAAGCCAAGGGTATCGCCCAAGAGTCCGGCTGGAACCTGCACGATAACATAAAGGAGAAAATAAGTGCTGGTAATGAACCCCGTGGCCGTGCCACTCAAATTAAACTCGGCGGCGATCACCTCCAGCATAGGGTACAAAACTGTTCGATCCGCGTACATAAAAAGGGCACCCAAAGATAGGAGGGCCGCTATTGACATAACTCCTCTTTCCTTTGACTGTCGTCGTGTATTATGGGTTGCCATACCCATGGTCAGCCTCCTTTCCAGTGGAATCTTTTCCAGTATATCATAAAAACAGGCTGTTGACGGACATCAACAGCCATTATTTCCTACCGCAATTTGCCAGACCTTCACCACCATTGGTCTCCATTTTTTCTATAGTGGATCTGGCCTCCCCGTATTATCAGCGCGGGTGAAGCCTGCCTTGCCAAAACATCCCGTGGATTTAAGGCTTCAAACAACGTAATATCAGCCCTTTGCCCAAGGGCAATGTCATACCCCGAATATCCCAGCAGGGCTGCCCCCCGGTATGTGAGCATGTCCCATAGCTGACCAACCAATTCAAAAGTAAAGAAACGCTGCACATAGGCCAAAAGTAGCGCAGCCTGCTTAATATCTCCACTACCAATGGGGTTAAAAAAGTCAGCGACATTGTCAGATCCAATGCCCACCAAGAGACCTGCCGCCAACAATTCCTTTACAGGCGCAATATTTCGAGTTGAAATGGCCGTTGGTGCACTTATAACCTTTAGGGAGCCTTTCACCATAAAATCCAGCGCTTCTTTTCTCTCCTCAGGGGTAAGGGCACTTAGGGTACAGCAATGTATTCCCGTAACACGCCCTTTGAGGCCCATTTCCTTCATCCTTTGGGTAACATAAGGCAGTAAATAATGTTCCCTCTTCCCCGATTCATCCAAATGGAATTCTGCTTCCACCCCATATTCCCGAGCTAAATTTAAAATAGTATCAATATGGCGGCGGCCATCGGTATCAACTATGGTATGACCACCGACCAGATCTGCCCCCATATCCAGAGCCTGTCGGAGGAGGTCTACGCTGGCAGGATATTTTTCAAATCCCTCCTGGGCAAAGGCCGCCACCTGAATATTCACCAGGCCAGCATATTTTTCCTTCAGGGCCAAAAGCGCCTTCACCCCGGTGGTACCAACCAAGGGATCCACATCCACACTGGTGCGAATAAGCAGATTGCCGGCGGCAAAACCCGCCTTTATTACCTTTTCAGCCCGGGCCCTTATATCGGCCTCTGTAAAGGTGGCTTTTTCGGCCCGGGTGAGGGCCCCCTTCTCTGGCCCACTGACATCCACATAATGGGCCCTCTCCATGAGGAGGCTTTTATCCAAATGCAAATGACAATCGACCAGGCCAGGTACTGCCAGCCACCCCCGACAGTCCAACTCCCTTTGGGCCGAAACCCCAATGTGGGGCTCAAGAAGGACAAATTCCCCCTGGGCAATACCCACATCCAATATATTTCCCTTTATATTAACCCCTTTAAGTAATATATCCAACATCTTCCTAGTCCACCTTTGCAATGGCGGCTATTAAATTTGCCCCCAGCGGCCCCTGGTGTTCAAAACCAGCCGATGCCAGAATCATGGTATCACCAATAAGTGAGCCCACAATGGCGTTGATAACAGCCTTGGCAAAGATACCGGCATAGGCGGCTAGAAAATCACTTTTCATGGTGGTACGACGCCCCCGAATGTAGCCAGTGGCATCGGCCCCGGCATTGATAAATACCGTGGCTATGCGTTCCCTATCCTTAGGGGAAATCCCAGCCGCAATATTTATCCCGGCGGCCCGGAAGGCATCCTTGGCCCCGGCAATATCCAAGGTGTCTTGCATAATACCACTGCCGATTTTGAATTTGCTCACCGCCCTAAGGGAATTACCCAAAAGTACGACACGACAGGCAACCTGTTCATTGCCTGCAGAAGTAGACGCTACCTTGGAATACAGGCCCCAGTTATTGCAGATGGCCTCATTGCTTAGATCCCCTTCCCTTATCTCACCCAGGGCCAGGGCTACACCCAGGGCAGATGCCCCCTTGGACTTGGACCCAGCTTCAGCCAAGTTGGTACTCACTACCTTCTGGCCCCGGCCTTCCGCATCCGCAATCCTCTTGGCCGTCAGATTGGGGCATTTTACCTCCACACAGTGCACATCCGCCGGCGAACTAATCCCGGCCTCGGCCATTGCTGCCCGCACCGCCTTGGCCACCTCCTTAACCTGGACCACAGTCCCATATTCTTCCGGCAAAAGAACACGGGTGTCCTTGATGCCAATGGAAAGACGCTTTTCGGCGGCCGCCGGAGCATCAATTTCCCTCCGGGTAAACACGGTATAGTGGGGGCTCATTAGTCCCCCCGTAAGGCCAATCATCAACATGGGGATCCGATCCCATACTTCCTCCCTGGTCATCGCCAGTTTTTCCGCCAACAACAATTGAAAGGATAGGGCACTATATCCCCTAGCATAGCCATCCCCTTCAGTTTGGGCAATAATTGCACATATCTCATGGGGGTTCACTTCCCCAGCCTCGATGAGGGCAGCCAATTCAGATACATCATCCGGACCCGCCATGGGAAGGCGGTAAACACCTACATCCATCATAGCAAGGAAAACCTCCTTTTTTTCTTTGTTTTTCCCGGCACCTATAATCCCAACTTGTCAGCCATGGCCACCAGGGCTTTGACAAACATGGACAGTGGTGCCTTGGCGACCCCAGCTCCGATCATGCCGACCCCCGCCTCCCTACTGGCAATGGCGGTATTTATTGCGGGGGTAATACCCGTCTCCACTACCTTGCGAATATCTATCCCCAAGGGGGTACCACGAAAATCCAGGGTAGGCATGGTATAATGCCCGTTTTCACCAAGGGTTATTTCGTACATATCCTGGGTATACCCAAGGGCATCTCTATAAGTTCCCGCCCCCAAAAATCGCACTATGGCTGGGGCAGCAGCCATGGCAAACCCCCCTAGACCACAGGTTTCCATAATGGCACTATCACCCAAGTCCGGATTGGCATCCTTGGGGGAAAAGCCGGAAAAATATAGCCCTTTCACCGGTGGTGCCGCATCGGTAAACCACTGGTCTCCCAGACCACTTACCCTGATACCCACATCGACACCATTTCTGGCTATGGCAGTAACCAAGGTAGAATAATCTACACCGTGGGCAGAATCTGCCATGGCCTTGTGGGCGGCCATGGCGAAATTAAGAAAGAACTGTTCATTGTCAGTGGTTAAAAAGGCGATTATTTCCTCCAGTTGGGCCCTGGCACCCCCAACCTTAACCAAGGGGGGCAAAAGAATTTTTAAAAAAAGGGTTGAGGCCGCCTGGTTGCGCATATGGAGTTCATCGCCCATCTGTAGGGCCTGGGCCATAAGAACCTTGAGGTTGAGGCCCCCCAACTCCCGGACAACGGCCTTTAGGGCCGGCGATAGTACTTCCTCCATCCACTTTAGTCTTCGGACAGCCTTGTCAGAAAAGGCCCCAAAGCGCAGTACATCACCACCACCTTCATTGATGGTGCTGTAGGCAAAATTTCCAAAGGTTCGGTTTTCAATGATCAAGAGGGGCATACTGTAGGAAATAATACCGGTCATGGGGCCAACGGCATTTACATGATGGCAAGGGGAAAACCTTATTTTCCCCGAAGCAGCCAGTTCCCTCCCCTCCTTGGCGGTTGTCACCAACCCTTCATACTTTAAAGCACCTATTATTGCCCCCTGCATGGGTTGGCACATTTCCCGGAAGGTGATTGGGGGACCCGCATGATAAAGGGTGTACTTGTCCATTCCCGGTATTACCTCATGGGCCGATTGAACATCAACCCAAGCAATATCCGAATCCAACATCCTCTTTAGGGCAGTGGCATTGGCTGCGGCAATCTTTGCCTTCATGGTCCTTCACCCCCTCAATTCAATGTTTTGTTGAAGGCAACTAGACTCTTTATAAAGCAATCTAGAGGTGCCTTAACAATTCCAGCACCCACCTGGCCCAGTCCCGCTCTTTTATGGGCTATACCAGTATTAATAACCGGTTGTATCCCCGTCTCCACCACTTTTCTTATATCAATTCCCATGGGTACCCCGGTAAAATTTAAGGCCGGCATTAAAATACTGTTGCTTTTACCAACGGTTATTTCCCCCATTTCCTGTGTATAGCCCAAGGCATCCTGCACAGTGCCAGCCCCCAGAAAACGGACCACAGCCGGGGCCGAACCCATGGCAAAACCCCCGATACCCATACATTCCAAAATGGCACTATCCCCCATATCCGGGTTGGCATCCTCTGGACCAAACCCGGGGAAATAAAGCCCCTGGGGCATTTCCGGCTTGGCCTCAAACCAGGTATCACCCAATCCGCTTACCCTTATTCCAAACTGTGTACCATTGCGGCTCATGGCCGTCACCAGGGTTGAATTTTTAATCCCATGGGCCGGATCCATAGTTGCCTTGGCCGCCGCCATGGCCAGGTTGAGGAAAAATTGTTCATTACCCAGTATAAACTGAACAATTTTTGCCCCTTCTGAACCCATGTCCACCTGCGTTAAATAGGGCATAATGGCTCGGCCAAACAACAAGGAAGCGGCAATATTACGTTGGTGCATTTCATCCCCCATGGCCAAGGCCTGGGTAATTATAACCTTGAGATTGATGGGGCCAGAAAGCATTAGGGCCTTCTTTAACCCCGGGGCCAAGGTCTTTTCCAGCCACTGAAGACGGGCCACCACTTCCCCATCATTGGCTCCAAAACGCATTACCCGCCCTAAACCTTCATTAAAGGTGCAATAGGCCCGGTTGCCAAATGTTTCATTAAGAACCTCATACAAGGGCATAGACATGGTTATCATACCTGTCATGGGCCCCACAGCACCCATGCTGTGGTTGGAAACAAATCTGATCCGCCCCGATTCTATTAGAGACATGGCTTCATCATCGCCATCAGCCCAGCCCTCGTACTTAATGGCCCCAATTACTGCCCCCTGCATGGGCCCACACATATCGGGCCAGGCAATGGGGGGCCCGGCATGTCCTATTACATATTCGGTTAAAGTCGGTAATACTTCCCGGGCATATTTAATGTCGGTCAGGAAAACCTGGGCACTGTCAATGCGTTCATAAGCCTCCTGATTAGCCTTATCAATTATATTTTTCATCTCCAACACCTTCCTTACCCCTATTTAACTATTCAACCTGGCCAAGATGGCCATGAGATCGGCATCCCCACCGGCGGGGGGGCGCCAGTCCACATGCACGCAAGACACCCCCTGCACTTGCAGGGCCTCGGCGAAAATTTGCAAGCCTATGTTAATGACTGCCAAGGGCTGGGTAAACAATTCATTAGGTGAAGACATACCTTCAACCCCCCACTAGATTTTGTTATGACTGGTTAAAATGGCCGCCGCCATTGCCACAGCCTGGGCGTTGCTGGGCATTACAATTACCCCAGCCGTACGCAACTTTTCTTCCTGTTCCACCAGGCCCTGGGGATCGGAAGATGTGCCACAGACCGAGGCCACGACACTTAAATGGCGCCCAGCAGCCGTGGCTTCTCTTTTGCCTTCCCGGATGGCAGGAAGCAAGGCTCCCGCGGGATCCCTATGGCTGCCATGGCCCAGGACCAGATCCAATAATATGACCGCCGTCTCCGGGTCAGCAGCCTCCCTACGAATCCGCTCCACCCTTAAACTGGGATCGATCATGGGGTGAGGGCGGCCGGCGGTAAAGTAGTCATCACCCATATCAAGAAGGGTGTGCTCCTTACTTTCATCTGGGCTAGCCAGAAGGAAGTGGGGTTCTAGGGAAACATTGGAATAGGCATTGCCGATGTGGGGTTTAACCAACAAAAGAGCCTCATAACATAAGGTTCCACCCGAGTAAAGTCCCCGCAAATATCTTTGGGGTGTTCTAAGACAGGTTGCTTCCGCGGCAGCGATTTCCTTCACATTGGACGCGGATATAATAAAATCCGCACCAGAATCTGCCCCTAGGGCTGATAATTCAACGGCCTTAAGGGCCGCCTCTTGCAAGTTTCCCACCGGATAGACCCCTTCCCCGGCAAGCTCCCCCTTAGCCCCCAAAAAGCAGGTGACAACGGGTTTGTTAACGGATTGCAGGGCCACATTTAATTTGCCCAGAACATTTTCCTCCGGTGGTTTCGCAACAAGGACGATGACCTTGGTAGCCGGATCCCTTGCCAGGGCCGCTAGCCCCATGAGCATGGTGGTACCACCGATGGCATTTTTAATATCCCTACCCCCTGTACCTAAGGCTTGGGAAATACCACCACCTAGTTCAGTAATAAGACAAGCAACCTCCTGGAGGCCAGTACCCGCCGCCGCCACCAAACCTATGGGGCCCTTGGGGACAGCGTTGGCAAAACCCAAACCCACACCATTTATAATTGCCGTACCACAATCGGGGCCCATCATTAGCAAGCCTTTTGCCGCGGCGATATCCTTAAGCTCCTTCTCTTCCTGGAGGGTTACATTATCGCTAAAGAGGAAAACATGCAGCTTGTTATTTAGAGCTTTTTTTGCTTCGGCGGCTGCATAGGGCCCCGGGACTGATATTAAAGATAAATTGGCCCCCGGGAGCATACCCAAGGCAGTGGTCTGGCTTTTGGCCACCAATTCATCCCCGGCCTGTACCCCTTGGCCACCACCAGCGAAATATTCATCCACCGCCTCCAGGGCTGCCGCACTACTTTCTTCATCCTCCGCCAAAACAGCAATGAGCATATCATTGGGGCTAGCCCCCTTAGAGTCGGGAAGTAACAAACCGGAACGCTCCATTATTTCTATGTTGTGGGCGGTAGCCATCATAACAGCGGCTTCCTTCACCCCGGCCATCTTTCCTATCTTGCTGGACAAAAGCATGAGGGAAACAGAATCATTATAAAAGTTCTTCCTCACCACATTGCGGATAATCATTTTCGCCAGACCTCCCCGTATCTTTCGCACAAAAATCAAGTCCGTATAAGAGCCCCGCCAGGGCAGCAGTCCCAGATGTATGCCCTATTTGCGTAAAGCAAAGGACAGCCTGCACAAGACCCATCACATCCCGGCGGCCAGCCGCCTTGTATAATTCATGAAAGGGTTCACTATATTCTCCCCCACAGGCACAAAATAAAAATTCCCGGCTCAGGGGGCTGGTATCTTGGATACCTTCCCTTATCCTCCGGCGAAGGGCAGTGGCAAAAGCACTTCGGGGCCGGTTCCCTTTTTCCAATAGGGACAGTACGCTGAGAAAACCAAGTAAAAAATCATCCCCCGAGGGTGTCAAACCTGGCCCCAAGCCAATTAGGGAGGTCAGGGCCGAAATCATTGCCGCATCCCCCGCCCCATTCCCAGCCACCACCAGATCCTCCAGCCATGGTACTGCTTGGCCACTATGACCGGGGAGCCCAAAATCCAACTGGGGTAAATCAAGCAGGGTCAGGGCCCTAGCCACTTCCCTGCCAAGAAAATTTACCTCTTCTTCCCCGGTGAAATAAACCGGCAACTGCCCTTCCCAGCGGCGAGCAGTAGCCAATTTGAACCCATGGCCTTTGATGACGATATTATCCTCCTTGACCATAACCCGGTCACCAACAGCAAGGCGAAAATCTCCCAAAACAAACCCCGGCTCCACTAACAACATAGAGGGGGTTTTGGGTAGTACTGAATGCTGGAGGGATAGCAGACGATCTGCAATCTTTAGGTTAACCGTGTGTTTAAATACCGAGTGTACCCTACCCCTAAGGCCGGGCTGGGATAGCACCCGGGCGATTCCCGAACCAAAGGAAATAATTTCCGCATCCATGGACTGTCATCCCTCCTATATAAATTTTAAATCCCCAGCCCTTGATGGTCATTAGCACTACTGCACCTAAAGTTTGCCGGGCCAATGGGCAACTTGCCCAAAGCAATGGACCTTCCCCTCCCATTTTGCCCCCGCAAAATCCCCATTGACCCTTGGGAAAAACAATCCCCCAAAGACCCCTGCAAAATTATTATTAATGGGGTACAATTACAGTAATACCCCCTTCCCCCGGGAACACTGAGGAGGAATAAAAATGCTTGATGTGAAAAAGGCCCTTACCATAGCCCCTTTAACCCGGTCTAGGGTAGTGGCGGGACACGATGGCCTAGACCGTCTCATTAAGAATATCACCATCATGGAGGTCCCGGATCTTTTACAGTGGTTAAAGGGTAACGATTTTGTCATAACCAGCCTCTTTTGCATTAAAGATAACCCCCAAGCCCAGGTTAAATTAGTGGAAGATATGGCCCGCTTCGATTGTGCCGCCCTAGCTATAAAATCCGACCGTTATGTAAAAACCCTCCCCGCCGGGATGATCGATGCCGCCAACAGGCTGTCCTTCCCCTTACTGGGCTTTCCCAGGGACATTGCCTACATCGATATTATCAACCCCCTCATGGAGTGTCTGCTGGACCATACCGCCGGGGTCCTGCGCCAAGCCGACATGGCCTTCCGCTGGCTACAGGAGGTAATTCTAAATGATCAAGGACTGGAGGCCGCCCTAACAACATTGCAGCACCTGCTAAAACATGATCTTACCCTGGAATGTCCCGGCTCAGGTCTAGTTTTAACCACAAACAAGGATGCCCCTCCCTTTGACCCCCTGTCCCAGGAAACCATCTCAAGGCTCAGCAATACCTACCAACCCTTTTTCCATCTGCGCACCCGCCGGGGCGAAAAAATTCCCTGCCTGGTAATCCCCATCATGGCCCACACTTCCACCCACGCCTTCTTAACCATGGAACACTTTGAAAGGGAGCAAGGTTTATCACCCACCGGTCAGGCCATCCTAGATCATACCATCCCCCTCTTGGGCATGGAAATAATAAGCCTCTATAACCGGACTGTATTGGAGCGCCAACAGATAAATAGCTTTGTGGAAGAACTGATAGCCCAAGACTTCAAATCGGAGAAGGCCATGATGGAGCGGGGCCGCTACCTGGGTCTCGACCTATCCCAGCCCTCCTTGTCCATCGTCTTCACCATAGGGGTCGGGAAAAGAAAGATCAGCGAGGAAAAAATGCAGCTTCTCAAGGGGCAACTACAGCGGGATTTAAGCCACCAGCTTCGCGATAAAAAAATACCCTTTATTCTAGGGCTGCGCAACAACAGTCTGGTCATCATAACCACCTGGTCACCGGAACAATCTGGCGAACAAATTGCCTTCCAGGCCCATAAATTAGCCCAAAATATCCTTCTCCACCTAAAATGGGCCTTTCCCACCCTGCACTTTACCGGCGGCATCGGACTTCCCCAAACAGGTGTGGAAAATATCGGCCTGGGTTTTAGCCAGGCCACAAAGGCCATTACCCTTGGTCGCCAAGCCCATGGCCCCGGCCGGGTATACAGCTACGACAAATTGGGGGTTTTCCGCCTTTTATGTTCCCACCCCGATACAAAGGAGCTTATCTCCTTGCGGGATGAGATTTTAGGCCCCCTACGGGATTACGATAAAAAGCAAAGGGCAAACTTTATCGAAACCTTAACCACTTACTTTTCCTGCAATGAAGATATTAACGATACAGCCAAAGCCCTTTTTATCCACCCCAACACCGTACGCTACCGCCTGGAAAAGGCCGCCAACCTCCTATCCCGCGATCTCACCTCCACGGAACACCGCTTCCAAATATACCTGGCCCTGAAGATTGCCGGTTTATATCCCTTTGCCAAGCTGGACCAAGAATAACATAAACAAAGTGGCCGGACTTCCTGTTGAATATACCAATGATTATGGCCGGTTTTTGTCTAACTAAACAAATGTATCCTTTCCCCCCAAGTTGAAGTACTTATTAGCCTTACCAGAAGATAGGGAAATACCTGAAAGGAGGGGGATTGAGCAAGTGATTGAAAAGAAGCCTATAATCCAAGATTTGGAGGCCCTGTCTCCCATTGGTGCTCTGCCGGGGGGCGGTGTTACTCGCCTGGCCTTTAGCTCCGTGGAAGCTGAATTGCACCGTCTGGTGGCCCGCTGGTTAGCCCAACTTGGCGGAAAAATCCGTAAGGATGCCTTGGGCAACCTCATAGCCCGTTGGCCGGGACAAGATGATTCCCTCCCTGCGGTAGCCACCGGATCGCACTTGGATTCCGTACCCCAGGGGGGAAAATTTGACGGCGTAGTTGGCGTAGTTGCGGCCCTGGCGGCGATGAGGGCCATTCGGAAAATGGGCTCACTTACCCGGCACCCCCTGGAAGTAATTGTCTTTGTTGGCGAGGAATCAAGCCGGTTTGGAGTTGCCACCCTGGGGAGCAAGGTCATGTCCGGTTCGGCCAATATAGAACAATATCTTCAGCTACGGGATGCAGCTGGTATTACCCTAAGGGATGCGGCAAAGGAGAGTGGAGCCAACCTGGCGGAAATAGAATCGGCCATTCGCCAGCCGGGGGAATTAAAGGCTTTTTTGGAAGTACACATAGAACAGGGGCGAGTCCTGGAGGAAGAAGCGGCCAAAATTGGGGTAGTAACCGCCATTGCCGCCCCCACCCGGCGGCAAATTACAATTGAAGGAAGGGCCGACCATTCCGGCGCCACCCCCATGGCCTTAAGGCGGGATGCCCTCACCGCCGCTGCCGAGTTGATTTTAGCCGTCGAGGAGTATGGAAGGCGGGAGGCAGTCCATAAAAGTGTAGCCACTGTGGGGATGCTCTCCCTAAAACCCGGGGCCATGAATGTTATTCCCGGCCAGGTTAGCCTGGGTGTGGACGTCCGGGGCATTGATTTTGCCAGCATCCAAAGGGTGGTGGCGGGAATTGATGATAAATTGCAAAAAATCTGCCAGCAGCGCCATGTCAGCGCCAAAACCCAACAACTGTCGGCGGACAAACCGGTTCAACTTGATTCTACGGTAATTGCCAGCATTGAAGCAGCATGTCAAAAGTTATCCCTTCCCTATAGGTTAATGCCCAGCGGCGCTGGCCACGATGCCATGAATATGGCTAAAATCACACCCACTGGGCTTATTTTTATCCCCTGTAAGGATGGTATCAGTCATAATCCCCGGGAAGAAGCAACGGTGGAGGACATTGTTTTGGGGGCTGAGGTGTTACTACACACCATATTGGATCTGGCTAAATGAATTAAGGAGGAAGAGGGAAATGTTAATCCAAAATGGTCTAGTAATGGATCCCGGAAGTGGTAGGCAAGGGAAGCTGGATATTCGGATCCGAGACGGTAAAATTGCTGCCATTGGTGCCAACCTACCCGTTCAGGCTGCTGAAAAGGTCATTTCTGCGGCCAACTGCATTGTTTCCCCCGGCTTTGTTGATATCCATGTTCATTTTCGTGATCCCGGCTTTACCCATAAAGAGGACCTGGCCTCCGGAAGCCGGGCCGCGGCCGCGGGCGGTTTCACCAGTGCAGTTTGTTTGGCCAACACAAAGCCGGCCATCCATTCGCCCAAGCTTGTGGAGGAATTTTACGCCCGTGCAGCCAGTAAAGCCATAATAAACCTCTATACAGTTGGTAGTGTCACCCGTGATTTGGCAGGTCAAGAACTCACTGACTTCGCTGCCCTCAAAGAAGCCGGTGTCGTCGGCTATTCCGATGATGGTAATCCGGTAGAAGACTCGGCCCTAATGCGCCAGGCCATGGAAAAGGCCGGCGCACTTGGTCTTCCGGCCATCACCCATTGTGGACAACTTTCCCTGGTGGGTGACACCATAATAAATGAAGGCAAAGTTGCCGAAGGCCTGGGCATACGCGGCATGCCGACCATAGCCGAAGATATCCACGTGGCCAGGGATATTTTACTGGCAAAACAAACCGGACAACACGTGCATATTCAACATGTCAGTTCCGCCACGTCCATCGCCATGATTAGGGCGGCCAAGGCCCAAGGAATTAAGGTTACTGCCGAGGCCACCCCCCATCATTTCTCCCTCACGGATGAGGCATTGTTGACCCAAGGTGCCAATGCCAAAATGAATCCACCCCTCAGAACCAGGGCCCATGTGGCCGCGGTTTGCCAAGGATTAGCCGATGGGACCCTGGATGTTATTGCCACTGACCATGCCCCCCATACCCCGGAAGAAAAGGCTACCGGCCTGATAGAGGCCCCCTGTGGCATAATCGGCTTGGAAACGGCCCTTGGTCTTACATGGACAGAACTTGTCCTGCCGGGAATCTTAACACCCCTCCAGGCCCTGGCCAAGCTTACCTCGATACCCGCAGCTATCATGGGCTTAGATAAAGGTACCCTCGCCGTTGGCGCAGATGCTGACATTACCATATTTGATCCCTCCGCCCAGTGGGAAGTCCAGCCGGAAAAATTTTTCTCCAAGAGTAGAAATACTCCCTTTGGTGGACGGCAATTGACTGGGAAGGTGGTTGCCACCATTGTGGGCGGCAACCTAGTATTTGAAAAGGGCAAGATTGTCGCGGCTTGTAAAGACTAAAGACCCCACTGCCGCCTTTTCCCCGCCCCAAAGGGCAGGCCCCAAGGCCTGCCCTTTAGTTAATCCTCCTATTCCCATCCCTTTGCCCAAACCCTTCTCCCCCCCCCGGCGGAGGGCCGGCAGGGTTATTAAAGGGCAACCTTCCCCACATTAGCCTCAATTTTAATTTCCGTGCCAAAGGGTTCACTTAATTGTGCCAAACGCTGCAACACCCCTGTATCATTGCTTAATTCGGGCCATCCCCGCCGGTGTCTGGGAAGGCCGAAGCCCAGGGAAATTGGATGGAAATAGAGTTCCGCCAATTTCCCATCTTTCATTTTCCAACTTGCTAAAACAGATTCCCATACATGGGGATTAACACCCAAGCCAATGCTATTATTTTTACTCCGGGCATCAAAGGCATCTGCAGTGTTGGCGAGGGGGCCCAGGTCATACTTATCATAAAAATCCGCCGGTAGATGGGATACTAAATCCGTCTGGAAGATAAAATTACCCAGGCTATAAAATATCGGCCGCCCCCTATATATTTCCACAGCCCGCAGGATATGAGGGCCATGGCCCAAAACAGCACTGGCACCGGCATCAATACATTCCCGGGCAAATTCCACTAGGAAATCCGCTGGTTGGCTCTTGTCCTCCCCCTTAAATTCATGGGAATGAATGCTGACCAAAACCTCAGCAGCCTGCCGCCGAGCCTGGGAAATAGCAGCAATAATCCTCTGCATATCTTTGGGATGGGGTTTTGTTACCTTACCCACATTATCGCCCACCGCAAACAAGTGTTTGCCAAATTGAAACTGATGGGCTGGAGGAGGAACAGCAAAGCCCTCCCGGTAGTTGAGATTATTCATGGCATTTATATCAGTGTCCCGGGCAATTTCCCGCAAATGTTTCATCTGCTTGGCGGTTATCATATGAAGGGCAGAGTGTCTTAAAGGGTTCACCCCTGGCCTTCCGGCAATATCATTCCTTTGTTCACCGGCTATCCAGGCTTCATAGTATGTAGATGTTGCCGCAATTAATGCCACCCTCCCCGCCGGGGTACTCAAATACCTAGGCTCACTGGCCCGGGCCATGTTGGCACCCGCTCCGGCATAAACAAAATCATACTCCTTTAGGTACCTTTCCGTTGCTTCTAACCCGCCGTAGGAATAATCCAGGGTATGATTATTGGCGATGTTCAGCAAATTGAAGCCATAGGCTGCAATATCTTGCAAAACAGCGGGTGGGGCTATGGACCAGGTACCACCACTAAAGGCAAAGGGGGGCCCTTCAAAATCATGAACCGTTACTTCCAAGTTGGTAAAACGCACATCTGCTTGCCTTATGATAGCGTGCACCCCATGGAAACCATCACCCTTGGGACTGGGAAGACGGCAGGTTATAAAGCTATCTCCCGTGGCAACAAAGGACATGTCCAAAGCCGCCATATACCATCACCCCCATTTTTTTATTTTCCCGATATTTTTTCGTACCTCCAATGCCCTAACACCGGGGGGTTCCCCATCATTAATGGCTCTGCCCAGGTGGCCGGGGCCCTATAAGCTCCAGCTGGTCAACCAGTAATTTCCAGTCCTGCAAAAAGGCCCTATACAGTACCGGCCGCCTTCGGACCGCCAGGGGATGGTAGGAGGCCACCGTCATATAATCCGCAACATAATGGATCCTTTCCCTTATATTTTTCACCTCAATGGTGGGATCCTGGAAAAATGCTTGACAGGCCACATTTCCCAAACACATGATAATATCCGGCTGCACAGCCTCCAACTGTCCCCACAAATAGCTTATACAAGTGGCCCTTGCAGATGGTTTGTCATAGGCCCGTCTAGGCCGGCACTTGAGAATATATGTAACATAGAGGGACTCCGAATCAAGCCCCGCCTCATAGGCCCCCCGCTGCAGTGTTTCCCTGGTGCCACACAAAAAGGGCGTACCCTCCTTATCTTCCCTGGCACCTGGATTATCAAGGATAACGAAAACCGGAGCAGAGGGATTACCCTCGCCCCAGATAACCCGGGAACCGTGTTTGTGGAGTTCACATTGCTGGCAGGATTCAAGACCAATATCCTCTAATAAAATAACGGGTTCCCTATTAGTCAATTTAGCATTGCCTCCTTGGGTCCACCGCTGGCATTATCCCCTATCATAATTCTAGCCAATTTTACCGGATATAATGGGCCTATCCCCCCAAGATAGAGTTAGAGCTTAATTTTATACCCCTGGTATTTTATAACATGCATAAGGTCCATTCCCCCATACCTTACCTCCTTTGTCAACAAATAGCAATAAACACCAAGCCGTATAAACTTGGTGTTCATAATATCTATCTCTTGGAAAACTGGGGAGCCCGCCGGGCTTTTTTCAGACCGTATTTCTTTCTTTCCTTCATCCGGGGATCCCGAGTTAAGTAACCATATTTACGTAGTTCGCTACGCAAGGTCCCATCGGCCTTTAGCAAGGCTCGGGCAATACCGTGCCGTACAGCACCAGCCTGACCGGACATGCCGCCCCCGGCTACCCTTACCAGGACATCAAACTTATTAGTAGTCTTGGTAACCTCCAAGGGCTGGGTAACAATTGTCCGTTGCACCGGAGTGGGGAAATAATCTTCCAAGGGCTGGCCATTGATCAGGATATTTCCGCTGCCGGCGACTAGCCTTACCCGGGCCACTGAGGTCTTTCTCCGTCCCGTACCAATATACTGCATCTGGGCCATCTAAACTGCCTCCTTTCCTCTAGAAGTTCCAGACTTCCGGGTTTTGGGCCTGGTGTTTGTGTTCCGAACCCTCATAAACCCGTAGCTTTTTCGCCATGGCACGTCCCAAGCGATTGTGGGGTAACATACCCTTAATGGCCTTTTCCACAGCCCAGTCCGGCCTTTCCGCCATTATTTTCTCGTACTTAACCCTTTTGAGCCCCCCCACATAGCCCGAATGGCGGATGTACTCCTTCTGTTGCAGCTTTTGTCCCGTCAGTACAACCTTTCCTGCATTTATGACAATGACATGATCACCTGTATCTATATGGGGAGTAAAAATAGGCTTATGCTTGCCACGCAAAATTCGTGCTGCTTCAGTGGCCAACCTGCCCAAGGACTTTCCCGCCGCATCAAGGATATACCACTTGCGTTCAATTTCCCGGGGCTTAGCCATGTAAGTTGTCCGCACCTTCATACCTCCTCTAGAAAACTTGTCTGCCCTTTCTCAGAAGCAAAATATTGTAGAGCCCATTTGCCCGATACACCTAAAACACTGTTATATGGGCAGTGCTCTTCCCCCCGTCCGGGGCTTGGAAGAAGGGAAAAACAGCCTAAACCCACAGGGTAATTCTAATATACGTTACCAGTGATGTCAAGTTTTGTAGCGGCGGGAACATGGCATCT
>JAAYSG010000023.1 GCA_012518435.1 Bacillota bacterium | reverse complement strand
TGGAGATGGTAATGCCCGGGGATAACGTAACCATGGAAATACACCTCATTACCCCCATCGCCATTGAAGAGGGCCTGCGCTTTGCCATCAGGGAAGGTGGCCGTACCGTGGGGGCCGGGGTGGTCTCCGATATCATTGCCTAATAAATAAAAGAGGGGGCAGTCCCCGGGACTGCTCTCTCCTTTAATTAAAACCCATGCGCTGCAAAAGAAGATCCAACTTGGTCTCCAGGAGGACAAATTCCTCCCGGGTAGCCGGGGCATAGGGGGATCTGCGGGCCGCCAAACCCTGCATCTCCAGGTAGTGCCCCTCCACAAAACGGGCCAGGGCCAATTGTTTTTTTAGGCTGCTAACCCGGTTAAGGCTAAAGAGAATGACCCCATTGCGCAGCAGCATCCGGCTGCGGTATTCCCCTTCACAGCAATCTTCCACCCCTTCCACCTGCCGGTAGGATACATAGCCCAGGGTAAAGTCGCCGGGGCAGCGGGGCCGGCGCATCTTGGTGGGACAGAGGATCAATTTGGCCGATAAGGGCAGGGGAATGGCATTGGCCTGTCCCAATAATTGGCGGTAATACTGGCGGGCCGCCACCAAATCTACGGCATAGGCCCGGGCCAGGGCCTGCCGCACCGACCTTATCCTCCGCCCATCGTGGAGGACATCGCCGTTGAGCAAAATAATATCTGTACCATCACCGGTGGCCGTATACACCGGCCGCAGGGCAGCAATCATTTCCCTATAAGCCACTAATTTTTCCTTCATAGCTAATCCTCCTCCCTTCCCTCCTAATTTCCCCCCGCCAGCCGGCGGGTCCCATATCCATATTATAAACCCGAACATATGTTCGGTCAAGTACTTTTCCCCCTGTTCTATTGGGTTCCGGCCCCACATATAATCTAGTGGATAATTATTTTTCAAGGGAGTGAGGGCTTATCAGCGGCGGGGAAAGGCCCCTTTTCAAGGGGGAGAGGGCCAAGGAACTGGAAAGGCGGGATTGGGAGGTGAGGAGGGAGGAACGGCGGGGGCGGCGCCGGGCCTACCTGGAGCTGGTGAAAAGCATGCTCCTCTTGGCGGCCCTGCTTTTTTTGTACTATCTACTTCGTCCCCACTACTTTTCCTAGGGCCGCCCGGGGGCTTTTTCCCCTTCATTGACAAGGGCAAAGCCCCTGTGGTATCATGGCAGTGGTTAAAAGCCCAGAAAAATTTAATCTCTTATCAAGAGTGGTGGAGGGACAGGCCCGATGAACCCCGGCAACCCTTTGGGGCAACAGCCCTGTTAACCCCAAAATGGTGCCAAGTCCTGCAGATTCAATTCTGAAAGATGAGAGCTATTTTTTATTACCTCTTCGGAATTGAAGGGGTTTTTTGTCTTCTAAAGGGGGGACTGCCTAATGGAAAAAAGATACCTTTTCACCTCGGAATCAGTTACGGAAGGGCATCCCGATAAAATGGCGGACCAGATTTCCGATGCCATCCTGGACGCCATCTTAACTAAGGATCCCCAAGCCCGGGTGGCCTGTGAAACCACCGTGACCACGGGTTTAGTCTTGGTGGCGGGGGAAATTTCCACCGCCTGCTATGTGGATATTCCCCACATTGTCCGCCAAACCGTTAAAGAAATAGGCTATACCCGGGCCAAGTACGGTTTCGATGGGGATACCTGTGCCGTTCTCACCGCCATTGATGAACAATCCCCCGATATTGCCCGGGGTTTGGCGGGGGCTGCCGCCGGCGGGGCCGCCGGTGCCGACCCCCTGGACCATATTGGGGCCGGGGATCAGGGGATGATGTTTGGCTTTGCCTGCGATGAGACCCCAGAGCTCATGCCCCTGCCCATCACCTATGCCCACAAACTCTGCCGCCGCCTGGCCCAGGTCCGTAAGGAGGGGGTGTTACCCTACCTGCGCCCCGATGGCAAGAGCCAGGTTACCGTCCTCTATGAAGAGGGGCGGCCGGTGGCCATTGATTCGGTGGTCATTGCTGCCCAGCACCACCCGGAGGTTTCCCTAGGCCAAATTAGGGGCGATATTATCGCCAAGGTCATTGGCCCAGTTCTTCCCCCCTCCCTCTACACCGCCGATACCCAGGTGTATGTAAACCCCACGGGCCGCTTTGTCGTTGGCGGGCCCCAGGGGGATGCGGGCCTGACGGGGCGAAAAATTATTGTCGACACCTATGG
>JAAYSG010000022.1 GCA_012518435.1 Bacillota bacterium | reverse complement strand
TGTGCAAACAGTTCTTCCATTTCACCTAATTTATATGGGTCCATATAATAACCTCCTGTCGTATATCATTAGACATATTTAGTCTATCGTGATTAGACAGCTTTGTCAATCTTAAATTTTTCCTAGGATGATGGAATACCAAACATATTGCTGGGGCAAATTTTTCGATTTTCTCCTGCCAGTGGCCCAGAAGAGATGCTGGCAAAATCAACAATGCCTGTCCCTTGCCCTGGACTCTTTTTTGTGCCCGCCATATAGGTGCTTCTCTAATTTATTTTAGACCCATCAAGGCGACTCAAGGCAGCTTGTCAATCGCAAAGGCGTCCCACAGGATCAAGGTATCAAGCCAAGCCAGGTCAGGATCTTAATCCCCATCATATCACAGCCATAATTGGATAGGATATAGATAATTAGGAGAAGTTATTTGCGTCCCGAAAGTTTAGACTAAAGCCTAGGCAGGGTTTTTCCAATTGATAACGTATTTTAGCAATGGAAGAATAATTGAAAAGGGAAGGGGAGGTTTTTGCATGGCTACCTTTAAGACAAATGACAATGTGGAGCTGTACTATGAAGTTGAAGGTGAAGGTAAACCCCTCTTAATGCTGTCCGGCTGGACCTGTACGACGAAATTTTGGCGGAAGAATGTAAAAGAGCTGGCTAAAAATTGTCAAGTTATCCGTATGGATATGCGGGCCCACGGTCAATCGGAAAAGATTATGCACAGCCACAGGATTTCCCGCTATGCCATGGATGTTAAGAACTTGCTTGATCATCTTGATCTACAAGATGTTACTGTTTTGGGCTGGTCCATGGGCGCGGCAGTCCTGTGGAGTTATATTGAATTGTTTGGCAATTATAGGCTCAAAGGGCTGGTCTGTGTGGACCAGTCGCCGGCCCAATATACAGGTCCGGATTGGCAGTGGGGGCAGAATGGCTGTTATGATGTAGAGATGTTTATTCATACCTGTTGCGACATTAAATGCAACCCCCGCGCTGCTGCCGAAGGTCTGGCGTATGCCTGTCTTTATCATACCCCTTCGGATGAAGAAGTGAAGTTTATTGCTGATGAAATTTCCCAGTGTCCACCCTATGTGCGGATTGAGATCATGCGGGATCATACAAATCTTGACTGGCGTGATTTCCTCCCCCATATCAACCTGCCGACATTAGTATGTGTTGCCAGGAATAGTGCTGTGTTTGACTGGCAGGGAAGTGCCTATGTGGGAGAAAAGATCCCCGGCGCCCAAACGGTATTCTTTGAGGATTCTGGCCACATGCTATTCTGGGAAGAACCGGAAAAATTCAACCAGGTTGTGGCTGAATTTGTTACCAAGTAAATAATGCTTCCTTGCGCCCTCTGATTATACAACTACAAGGAAAAGACGCCCCCCTGGGAGGGCGTCATTTTTCATGGACCATTAACAAAATGGGCCATTGCCTTTCCTTATATTTGGGAATAAACTAGGAGTAAAACTTGCCAAGGGTCGATAAAGTTACTAGCGAGCTGGCGAAAGTAGCTTTAGGTGCGCGCGAGCCCTTGCACAAAAAACTGGGGCAGCTACCCCAGTTTTTGGATCTATTAGCTGGATAAAAGTCCTAGCTCCTGTAGGAATTCAATGGCCACTTCTTCTTCTTCCCGATCGTTGATATCTACTTCATAATTTAACCTGAGGATGGTGTCAATATCAACCTTGCCCGACAATTGCTCTAGGATTTCCTTAATTTCCGGTGCCCGCTCCAGGGCTTCCGTTGTGACACAATAGGCTGCGTGGAAGGGGGGATAGAGGTTGCGGTCGTCCTCTAGCCAAACCAAATCGTAGGCGAAGATGCGGGCATCGCTGGAATAGGCCACACCAACATCCACCTGTCTTTCTTGGATGGCCTTGTAGAGGAGGTTTATCTGCATACTCACCGGCTTTTTAAAGGGTTCCAATTCATAAAATTCCAGTAAGGGGTAATAGCCATCTATTTCCCGCTCCAGATAGGCATCATCCATGCCAATGGTGAGATCCTGGCTCAGGCCCTGGAGATCCGAGATCTTTTCCAAGTTATATTCCTCCGCCAGTTGCCGGGAGACTGTTACCGCATAGGTGTTATTCCAACCCAGGGGGGAGAGCCAAACCCTTCCATGGGTTTCCGGTTCCTTCTCCTGGAGAAATTCCCAGATATAATCGGGATCTCGCCACTTTTCCTCCCGCAAATCGACCATGTCGGCATAATCGGGATGCAAAATTCCCGATACCCCGCCGGTGAAAAAGAGGCTGGCAATATCTACTTCATTGGCCTGCATGGCCTGCTCCAAAACCAGGATCGATCCCAGCCGGGGTACTATCTCTACCTTATAATCCGTCTGATCCTCGATGAGGGCTTGGGCTGCATGGGCCATGAGCATTACCTCGGCGTAGTTTTGGGCCCCGATTTTAATGGTGGTATCCTTGTCTCGGGGTGTGCAAGCGCTAAAGAGCAATCCCGGGACAAGCAAAATTAGGGTTAGGATGGTCAGGGCAAAATGTTTTTTATTATTCTTCACTCTAGAGACCCCCTTATGATCTTTTTTTCAGTCCTTGGGGTGTTAACCAACTTTCCAGATGACCCAGGATAAAATCTGCCAAAAGGGCTAGGAGGGCGGCGGGGATGGCTCCACTTAGGATAAGATTGTAGTTCAAGTTGGTTAGGCCCGACCAAATGAGCTGGCCCAGGCCGCCGCCGCCGATAAAGGCCGCCATGGTGGCCCAACCAATGAGAATGACAAAGGTGGTGCGTATTCCGGCCAAGATAACCGCCAGGGCAAGGGGCAATTCTACCGAATAAAGGAGTTGAAAATCCGTCATCCCCATCCCCCGGCCCGCCTCGATGAGGGAGGAGGGCACCTTGGTTATACCGGTATAGGTATTGCGCATAATGGGCATGAGGGCATAGAGGGAAAGGGCGGCAATGGCAGGTTTGTTGCCGATGCCCAGGAAGGGCAGCATGAAGGCCAGGAGGGCTAGGCTGGGGATGGTCATGATTACGTTGGCCAGGCCCAAAACCATAGGTGCCAGCCTCTCCTGCCGGGTTAAAATAATACCCAAGGGAATTGCCACCAAAAGGGATAGAAGCAAAGCAGTACTGGCAATGGTCAGGTGTTCCAATGATTTCAGGAGAATACGATCTAGATTATTCATCATAAAACTTATTAACTTCATGCCACCACTCCTTACATGTAATCCAGGATAAAGTTTACCACGCAGGATCTGGTCACAATACCCTTTAAATGGCCCTTTTCGTCCACCGCCGGGACGAAACGAATGCCGTTGCCTACCATAAGTTTAACCACAGCCTTCACATTGTCATTTTCATTGACGGTTGGTCTCTCATGCATGATGTCCTGGAGGGTTTTCCTTTTATTGTTCAAATTGGCCTGAATATCTCGGACATCTACAACCCCCAGAAATATGTCGTCATTGTCCACTATCAAGAGGCTGTCAACACTTTCTTCCCGCATCCTAACCAATCCTTGTCGCAGGCCCTTGTAATATTCAATTTTAACTGGTTTTTTTAACATAACCTCTGATACTAAAACTTGTTCCGGGCGGCGAATCAAACGGTCTTCGCCAATAAAGTGGCGGACGAAGTCATTGGCTGGTTGCTGCAGAATTTCTTCTGGGCTGGCTGCCTGCAGAATTAAACCATCCTTCATGATTACAATTTTGTCAGCTATTTTTAGGGCTTCATCCATGTCGTGGGTAACAAAGATTATGGTTTTATGGAGTCTTTGCTGTAGCCGTTTCAATTCATCCTGTAGTTGATCCCTGGTAATTGGATCCAAGGCACCAAAGGGCTCATCCATGAGCATAACTTCAGGTTCCGCGGCCAGGGCCCGTAGTACACCTATGCGCTGTTGTTGGCCCCCACTCAGTTCATTGGGAAAACGGTTGCGGTACAGTTTGGGCTCCATGCCCACCATACCCAGGAGTTCATCAACCCGCTTATCCACATCCTTGGGGGACCATTTTTTCAGGCGGGGTACAACGGCAATATTGCTGGCCACTGTTTTATGGGGAAAGAGGCCTATATTCTGGATAACATAACCGATCCGGCGCCGCAACTCCACGGCGTCAAGTTCATCGGTATCGGTGCCAGCAAGGAATATTTTCCCGGAGCTGGGCTCGATAAGGCGGTTGACCATTTTCAAGGTTGTTGTTTTACCACAGCCGCTGGGTCCAATGAGAACTACCAGTTCCCCCCTCTTGACCTTTAAACAGAGGCTATCAACGGCCTTTACATTCCCTGGGTAAATTTTTGTTACCTCCTCAAAGATTACCATAGTGTAACACCTCCGCCATGGGTTAGGCTTATAGTAACAACTTAATATATTATGCTGAAGTTGTCAAGGTGGAATTTAAAAAAATGGCAGGAATATCCCCGGCAAATACAAATAAATTTTAGAACTAACTTGGTTTTTCTGGTATTATTACAGATAGAACAAAGGAAAGCAATTTTGCTTAAAGGATGAATGGAGGTCAATTATGAAACTACCACAACTGGATATTGGCAATTTGCTGGCAAGATTCCCCATTGTCCAGGGGGGTATGGCCGTGCGCATTTCTACAGCTCCCTTGGCGGCGGCGGTTGCAGAGGCCGGGGGAGTGGGTACCATCGCCGGGACGGGGATGTCAGTGGCAGAGCTGCGTCAAGAAATAAAAAAAGCCCGGCAGCTGACGGCGGGTATAATTGGTGTCAATGTTCTCTTTGCCGTGCGCAACTTCGCTCAGCTGATAAAGGCTTCAATGGAAGAAGGGATAGATTTTATTGTGACTGGGGCTGGTTTTTCCCGGGACATGTTTACCTGGGGCAGGAAAAGGGGTGTCCCAATTATCCCCATTGTATCTTCGGCGCGCTTGGGCAAGTTGGCGGAAAGGCTTGGAGCTGCGGCACTGGTGGTGGAGGGTGTTGAAGCCGGCGGACATTTGGGTACAGACCGCCCTTTGCGGGAGATACTGCCTGAGGTAAGGGAGGCGGTGGATTTGCCTTTAATTGCAGCAGGGGGAATAGCAGATGGCCGGGACGCGGCGGAGATGTTTGTCCATGGAGCCAGTGGGGTTCAGTTGGGAACCAGATTTATTGCCAGCGTGGAATGTACTGCCCCCCAGCCCTTTAAAGAAATGTGTGTTAATACCAGGCCGGAGGATATTGTTTTAATCGATAGCCCGGTGGGGATGCCGGGAAGGGCTGTACGCAATGAACTGACGGAAGCCCTGCTGGCCCAAAATCCGCCCCCCATAGTGACCTGTGACCATTGCCTAAAGCGTTGCTCCCGCCGCTATTGTATTTTGGATGTTTTAAATAAGGCACAGCGGGGGGATGTAAAGGGAGGCCTAGTTTTTTCCGGTATTAGTGCCAGTAAAATCAAGGAAATACTCCCGGTTGCTGAAATAATAAAGAGGCTCATTAAAGAGGTAGAAGGTGCCTAGTTTCCATTCCGTTCAAAACTGTATACCGGGGCAAAGGTAAAATGCACGGTTTTAACCGTGCATTTTGGGGGGGAAGGGTCTAGTCCCGGCTTTTGCCGGCAGATCTCCCGGGGCTGCTTCCCAGAAAAAAGGCAGAATTAAGGCCATCGATGGAAGCCTTTAGGGTATCACCCCTTAAACCACAACGAAGGGATTCGACGGCCAACACCTCCTCTGGTTGGATGTTGCCCAGGTTAACATTGGGGCCAAAGCGGAGAATTAAGGTCTGCTGCTGATTTTTTAGGGGTGCCTCCCAGATTATAGCTTCCGGTTGTTCAACTCCGCCCACAAGTCGCTCCAGGACATCCTCCATTATTAGCCCCTTCCTGTCATAAATAACTACACCCTTGCCCGATTCCCGGCCCTCGATAATAACCCCGCTAACACCTGCTTCCAGATCCCTGACAATTTGATCAAGCATGCGCTTTTCGGGCATTTTATCCCGGGGATCCTTTTTTCCCACCTCACTAAAGACCCTTAATCCGTGGCCCAGTGCGCGGCGTATGGTATCACGCCTAACAAAGGGTGACATATCGATGGTACCATCAGATACTTCCACACTGGTAAAACCCAGTTCCAGTGCCCGTTGAAGGAATCTTTCCAATCTATTTTGCAGGACGGCTACTTCCAAAAAGGTACCACCTGGGCAAATATCCACACCATAGGATTTAACTAGCTCAATTTTTCGCCGGAGAAGACCAGTGGAATAGAAGGCGGAAGTTCCAAAGGCCAATTTTATCGAATCAATATAATCTGAGGCTAATTCTAAAAGATCGCGGATTTGGCTGATCCCCATGCCCTTATCAATGACCATGGTGAGGCCCAATTGTCGCGGCTTGTTATTGATGCGGCCGGGCACGGGGAAATCAAATACCCTCCTCCATGCTTTATCTTCCAACAACCATTCACCCCTTTCATATATCTTGGCTTATCCCTTCTATTTTCCATTGTATTGCTGGCCCATGGTATTGGTAACTTGTCCCGGAGAAGCCTGACGGGTATTAGTCCATGTGTTGAATTTTGGGCCTTCTTTCCAAGGGTACCAATGGGACACAAATTGCTCCTTTGACAACTGAAGGATTAAATTAGGGGCCTTTTTTGCCTTATTATGAAGGAAACCAATCCTTCATGGCGAAGTTATTGTACTTGGTAGCACAAGTTGGCGAAAAGGGGCGTTGAAACAATGGATACAATGGGAAATAATGCCTATCAAAGGGCCCATAAAACCTTTACCGAAGGTGCAAATTGTTCGGAGGCTATGTGGCAGACTTTTTGTGATGGGTTGGACCAGGGCCAGCAGGAGTTGGGCAATTGTCTGGCCGGCGGTTTTGGCGGCGGTGCCTGTTCCGGGGATCTTTGTGGTGCCATTGCAGGTGGTATCATTGTATTGGGCCTGCATTATGGCAGAACTCCCGGGGCAGCGCGTAACCCAAAACTGAGGGAACTTTGTAGGAGGTTTTATCACCTTGCCCAAGAAGAGCTGGGCTCAGTTTATTGTAGGGAACTTCGTGATCCTGGGGATGAGAACTATCGGGAAAAATGCTCCATTATTGTGGGAAAAATGGCTGAACTAATTGAGCAACTCCTAGGGGAGGATGGTTGCAGTAAAACCCGTGGTGTTGGGGATTGTGGGGGATGACAAATATAATTATCCGCCGGGGCGGAATTACATGAGGGCAAAATCCATTGGCGAAAAGTGATTTCTTCCTGACCCTATTTCCCCTTTTTTTTACATTGCCTCCAGTTGACCACCCCAGAACCCTATGCTATAATTTAGGTCACAGGGGAAGGGTGCGTAGCTCAGCGGGAGAGCGCCTGACTCACATTCAGGAGGCCGCAGGTTCGAAACCTGCCGCGCCCACCAAATAAACCCCGGCGCTGTTATCAAAGCCGCCGGGGCTCTTTTACCGACCATGCCTTGTCAATGGTGCTTAGGTTTCTGAGTGAAATATCCTTGCAAATTAAAGCTTTTTGATGTACAATATATTTGCTCTGTGGAAACCCAACTCTACTTTAAAATGATTATATGCGCCGCGGTAGCTCAGTCGGTAGAGCAGAGGACTGAAAATCCTCGTGTCGGTGGTTCGATTCCGCCCCGCGGCACCAATTCCAAATTAATATTAGTGCGGAAGTAGCTCAGTGGTAGAGCATCGCCTTGCCAAGGCGAGGGTCGCGGGTTCAAATCCCGTCTTCCGCTCCATTCTTAAGGCGACGTAGCCAAGCGGTAAGGCAGAGGACTGCAAATCCTTTATCCGCCGGTTCAAATCCGGCCGTCGCCTCCATTTATTAGCTGCCCGGGTGGCGGAACAGGCAGACGCACAGGACTTAAAATCCTGCGGTTACTAAAATAACCGTACCAGTTCGATTCTGGTCCCGGGCACCAGTTTGACAATAATTACCAATAATATATTGCTGGCATATTTTAAATGATGGCGCTTTCTGTTGCTATCATTTTTTATTATGTATTGGCAAATTAGTATAGGTACTGGATTATAGCAGGGGTCTTTTATGATTGGCAGTTTTGATAATTGGTTGGGAAAAAACTAATTCTTGGTTGAAATCTGTGTAAAATCGGGCAGGACAATTGCTTTTATTGGCGAACAACTAAGATAATGGGTCTGAAGTTGTTAGGAGGAATGGGCATGGAGAAAATTCTCCGGTGGGCGGATACGGACCAAGTGCTTTGTGTGTCGCGGCCGGTATTTGAAAAGGAATTGGTAAGACCCCTGCGGGAAGAAGGGTATCGGTGCCCCCGCCATGTAGAAGGGGAAATAATTGGTACTGCCCACTGGGAGGATGGGTGGGTGGTTTTGGAGGTAAAAACTGCTCCGGGGGGACAGGTCCTGGTGCGGGTGGGGGTGTCCAAAGAGGCTGATAGATTTACCCCAGCAGGTTCTTGTACTGCCTGTAGTTGGCGGCAGGTTAATGTGGTGCTTAACTTTTTCCGGCGCCATATTTGCCAGGAACTTTAGTCGGGGATAACTAGTTGGCTATATCTATAAACCAAATGTTGTCAGCTCTTCGGATATATTGCAAGGTATCCCAGTTGCCATCCGAGGGTTGTGCCCGAGGGAATTATTCAGTCCAATGTCGTCCTTTGTCCCGCCAGGATGACATTGTGAGTTGCTGCTGGGTAATTGCGTTGGGAATTATAATTACTATCCCAATTACCGTCAAAAGACAACCATTCCCAAGGCTTGTGGCCTTTGCCTGGCTGTACTTTTTCCAAGTCCTTAGCTTTCCCCAGGTTATAAACTGAGGGGGTTTAACTTTATGTTTAATGGACCCAATATCGTAATTCTTGCTGTCATCGTTTTTTTCTTAATAGCTGGTCTCCAGCTAGTTCTTTCCATGCGGAGGCATGGGGTGCTGGCGTATTTGTTGCCAACCTGTTTCCTATTCTTGGCTGGGTACAATTTATACAAATCACTTTTTGTCTATAACCCACACCCCACCATGGCAGAAGGAATCTATATGGCCCTGGGGCTGTTTGGATTTGCAAGTTCCACTCTAATACTGCTCATTTGCAGAGTATACCAAGGGCGTAAGGCGGGGGAATGATACCCTCATTTTCTTGTTTCTCCTAATTCTGTTGCGGTAAATAATGACCCAGGGGTTTATTTTTTTTGCCCAAAAAACTGTGGTATAATGGGGTGTACAATTTGAAAGGCGGGAGCTGGGTCTATGATTGCTCTAGAACATACCCGGGCCAGGCTGAGGAAAAAAATACTCCACCTTGCCTGGCCGGCTATTTTGGAAATGGTTTTGCACATGATGGTTGGTATTGTGGATACTGCCATGGTGGGGCGTTTGGGGGCGGAGGAATTGGCTGCAGTGGGTTTGGGCAGTCGGATTCTTTTTTCCATCATATTTACCTTTGCCGCCCTGGGAACGGGAGCAGCGGCTCTGGTGGCCCGGGCGATAGGGGCTAAGGATCCCGAGGGTGCAAATCGTATTGCGGCCCAAGGCATAATCCTTAGTTTGTTGGCCGGGGGAATGGTTGCCCTGGGAGGTTATTTTTTAGCCAATCATATATTCACCCTGGTTCGTGTTGAAGCAGAGGTGGCCATAATGGGACGGGAGTATCTGCGTATTACTATGTTGGCCTCTGTATTTACCTTACCCCTTTTCATTGCCAATGCTGTCCTTCGGGGGGCGGGCAATACCAGGGCTCCTCTAATGGTGGCCCTAATTGCCAATGGGGTAAATATTGTTGGGGATTATTTGCTTATCTTTGGCATAGCCGGATTCCCGGCTCTGGGTGTGGCCGGGGCTGCCGTGGCCACGGCTTTGTCTCAGGTTTTGGGTTGTCTGCTAGCCCTAGGTATCCTGCTGCGGGGCAGGGTGGATTTACATCTTGAACCCCATTGTTTTTGCCATTGGGACGGGGAAACCATGAAGAGGATTCTCCGGCTGAGTATCCCCGCTGTGGTGGAGGAATCGGTTCTTACCGTTAGCAGCCTGATTTTTATTTTTATGGTAACCAGTTTGGGAACGGTAGCCTTTGCTGCCCATCAGGTGGCTAACTCGGTGGAGTCGCTGTCCTTTATGCCTGGGCACGGTTTTGCCCTGGCGACCGCCACAATAGTGGGCCAGAAACTAGGTGGCCAATCCCCCGCGGAGGCCAAGGAGGGTGGTCTAATGGGGACCCTGATGGCCCTTCTGGCCATGGGGACCATGGGAGTGTTCTTTTTGTTCTTTCCGCGCCAGTTGGTTTATCTTTTTGCTCCCGGGGAAGCCCAGGTCATTGCCCTGGGGGCCACGGCAATTCGCATCGGTGCCTTTGAGCAGCCCTGTATAGCAGCCACAATGGTATTGGCTGGGGCCCTGCGGGGGGCGGGGGAGACCCGTTACCCCCTATTTGTCACCCTCTTGGGCAATTGGCTGGTAAGGATGCCCCTTACCTATCTGGTGGTTTATGTGTGGCGGCTTTCCCTGGGGGCAGTATGGGTAGTTACGGTTCTGGACTGGCTTTTCCGGGGCAGCCTCCTTTATTGCTATTATCGGCAGGGCAAATGGCTAACGGTGAAGGCCTAAGGGGAATTAGGATTTTGGCAATAACTGCCCAAATATTACCAGCAGGCCGCTCTTTTGGAGGTGATACCTGTGCCTGCCTTTAAGGTGGTATCTGATTTTCAACCCACAGGAGATCAGCCCCGGGCCATCGGGGAACTTAGCGCTGGAATAGAGAAGGGGCTGCGGCGGCAGACCCTCTTGGGGGTTACCGGTTCTGGTAAAACCTATACCATGGCCAAGGTCATCGAGGCGGTGCAAAAACCAACCCTGGTCATCGCCCACAATAAGACCCTGGCGGCCCAGCTCTGTAGTGAATTTCGCGAATTTTTTCCCCACAATGCGGTGGAATACTTCGTCAGCTATTATGATTATTATCAGCCTGAGGCCTATATTTCCCAGACTGATACCTATATAGAAAAGGATGCCTCCATCAATGATGAAATAGATAAATTGCGCCACTCGGCCACCAGTGCCCTCTTTGAACGGCGGGATGTGATTGTGGTGGCCAGTGTTTCCTGTATCTATGGTTTGGGTTCCCCCGCAGAGTACAGGGATCAGGTCCTTTCCCTGCGCCGGGGTATGATAAGGGATCGGGATAAGGTTTTGGAGAAATTGGTTTCCATCCATTACCAGCGCAATGATATCAGCTTTGGCCGGGGGAAATTTCGGGTCCGGGGGGATGTGGTGGAGATCTTCCCTTCTTCCCACGGTGAACGGGTAATCCGGGTAGAGTTTTTTGGGGATGAGATAGAAAGAATTTTGGAGATAGATGTGTTAACAGGTGAAATTATGGGAGAGCGGAACCATGTGGCCATTTATCCCGCCACCCACTTTGTCACCTCCCCAGAAAGACTAGAAATGGCATTGGGCAGTATTGCGGTGGAGCTGGGGGAACGCCTCCAGCAACTGGAGGCGGAGGGGAAAACCGTTGCTGCTTATCGGCTTAAGCAGCGCACCCACTATGATATGGAAATGATGCGGGAAATGGGTTACTGTAAGGGCATTGAAAACTATTCTCGACATTTAACGGGCCGGGCTCCGGGGGAACCCCCCTATACCCTATTGGACTTTTTCCCCGCGGATTTCCTGACAGTGATAGATGAATCCCATATGACCATTCCCCAGGTGGGAGGCATGTATGCTGGGGATAAATCCCGGAAGGATAGCCTGGTGGAGTATGGTTTTCGCCTGCCCTCTGCCTACGATAACCGGCCCCTAAACTTTGCCGAGTTTGAGGAAAGGATAAATCAGGTGGTATATGTTTCTGCCACTCCGGGCCCCTACGAACTAAAACACAGCCAGCAGATTGTGGAGCAGGTGGTGCGGCCCACCGGCCTCCTTGATCCCTTGGTGCTGGTCAGGCCTGTAAAAGGGCAGATAGATGACCTTTTGGGGGAAATCCGGGTTCGGGTGCGCAAAAAGCAGCGGGTCCTTATCACCACCCTTACCAAGCGCATGGCTGAGGATTTAACCGACTACCTGTCAGATATGAAGGTCCGAGTCCGCTATCTTCACTCTGAAATTAACACCTTGGAGAGGATGCAGATCATCCGCGACCTGCGCTTGGGGGAATTTGATGTGCTGGTGGGTATTAACCTCCTGCGGGAAGGATTGGACCTGCCCGAGGTGGGATTGGTGGTTATTTTAGATGCGGATAAGGAAGGGTTCCTACGCTCCGAACGCTCCCTTATTCAGACCATTGGCCGGGCAGCCCGCAATGTGGAGGGACAGGTTATTATGTATGCTGATATTATGACTTCTTCCATGCAAAGGGCTATTTCGGAAACCAACCGCCGGCGGAAGTTGCAAGAGGCATATAATATCAAGCATAATATTACCCCCGAAACGGTGAAGAAGGCCGTGCGGGATGTAATTCAGGCCACAAAGGTGGCTGAAGAGAAGGAAAAGTACGTGCCGACAAAGGCCCTGGGGGAAATGACCGGGGCGGATCTTCGTAGCTGGATTAAAAAGGTGGAAAAGGATATGCAGTCGGCAGCCAAGGATCTGGCCTTTGAGAAGGCGGCGGAATTGCGGGATTTACTCTTTGAATTGAAAAAGGTGGCCAACTAGCTTTTTGAAATACCTCTTATTATATAGTATGTACTTTACGGCTTGGGATTGGACGGCTCTTTTGGCTAAGCGGAATTGCGACGAGGGGTAAAGGGGATTTTCGATGGTTCCGAAGGAGAGCGGGGCGGAGGACATGGAGGTCCGAAGCCGCCCCTGGGGCATGGACGCCCCATGGGCGGGGACCCCGCTGGACAAGGAATCAGAGTATTAGTCCCCTCCCCGAGGAGAATTGAACGCGATGCCAAAAGTGCTGCCAAACACAGTAGAAGGGCAAGTAATCTGTTGGCTATACCGAATTGATTCCAAAGTAGGTGAAAAGAATGAGCATAGATAAAATCATCGCCAGGGGTGTGCGGCAGCACAACCTAAAGAATATAGATGTGGAGATTCCCCGGGGGAAATTCGTCGTCATCACCGGGATCAGTGGCAGTGG